>DASVVH010000387.1:0-11799 GCA_036386615.1 Ardenticatenaceae bacterium | reverse complement strand
CAACTCGTCCACCAGCAGTTCCGAGAGCAACTCGGCGATGTACTCTTCGTCGTCCACGATCAGTATCGTCGGTTTGTTCATCGTAACGCCTCGCAACGCAGGGAAGATAGCCGGAGAAACAGACCTCCCATTCATGTTGTGATGAAGCGAGGCGGAACCCTCTTTCCGCCCGAACTCGTATTGTGCGACCATCTTTGCAACGTTCCAGTCTTCGTCTTCCTACATATCTTGATCATTAAAAAGCAAGAACATTTCCAACGTGTCTGCCTTTCGTTAATCGCATCCTGCGTGGCACTTCTATCTCGTGAGGGCATTGTGTCAGCATTGGATGATGGAGAGGGCCACGAAAAGGGCGCATCCTTGACTCGGATGCGCCTAATGTGTGGAAAGGTTTGAGGGATAGAGAGCCTACCGACCTGAACAGTCAGTTGCTACAGCGTGGTCTGGCTGGCGAACACTCAGGAGGCGAGGATGGCCTTCAGCGTGTCGGCGTTGCGGAGGGCGTTGCCGCCCCAGTCGTTGTTGAAGTAGGCGAAGACATCGCGCCCCGCCGCCTGCCACTCGCGCATCCGCTCGGCCCACCAGCGCAGGTCATCGTCCGAGTAGGAGCCTCCGTAGAGGTAGTGCGGGTCCGGCCCGTGCAGCCGCACGTAGACGAAGGGAGCCGTCGCCCGCAGGATGCAGGGCAGGTTCGCCCCGCTCATGATGCAGTAGGCCGCGCCCCTCTGCTCCATCAACTCGAAAATCTCCTCGGTGTGCCAGCTTGGGTGTCGGAACTCGACAGCCACGCGCAGCCAGGGCGGAACCTGCTCCAGAAAATACTCGAGGCGCGGGTAGTCGTAGGCCATCTTCGGCGGAAGCTGCACCAGCAGGACGCCCAGATTGTCGTGCAGCAGCGTCACACCGCGCGTGATGCGCTCCAGCCACTGCTCAGGGTGCAGCAGCCGGGCGAAGTGCGTCAGCCCGCGCGACGCCTTCACCGTCATCACGAAATCGTCTGGCAGCCGTTCGTGCCAGCCCGCGAAGGTCTTGTCGGCGGGCCAGCGATAGTAGCTGTAGTTCAGTTCGACCGTATCGTAGCGCTGGAGATAGAAGGGCAGGCGGCGGCTCACGGGCGTCGGGTGCGGGTAAAGAATCCCCTGCCAGTGATCGTAGCTCCAGCCGGACGTGCCGATGTAGAACCTGCCCAAACCCGTGCCCTCCTCGCCCTCGCCTCGACGCTGATTAGCACGAGATGTGCCCGCCCCGCTAGGGCTATGTCAAAGCCGCACGACTTGTAATGTATCTGACAACTACAAAGCAGCTACTTACCACTATACTGGCCTCTTTTGCTCGCCAGTACTGGCCGTTACTGGCCGATACTGGCCTCTGGCCCGTGCGGCCCTTCTCTCCTCCTTCGCCTACCCCACTTTGACACAGCCCTGCCCGCCCCGCCTCTCTTCCTCTTCAGGATGTTGTCAAGAGGAATACTCCTGTGTTACTCTCTGGGCCAAAGATGTGACGCGGGTGCCTCACACCGGATATTCCATGAACCCAACATGCTTCTTCCCTGACCATGCCCGATAACGTCATCGAACTCTCCTTCCGCCGCCTGCTGCACCTGCTCCATTCGAGTGAGTTGGACGCGGAGCAGCGCGAGGCGCGCATCGCCGAGGAGGTCCAGGCGATTCTCGCGGCGGTGCCTGAGCAGCCTGAACCCGACCAGCAAGATATTCGCGCGGCTCTCCATGCCCTCGGCCTGCTTCCCGACCGCCGCTCCGGAGAAGACCGCCGGGAGGTGGCGGGCAAACCGCGCCAGGCCATTGTCTTTGAGTCCGAGCGCCGCCGCAGGCAGGACAGGCGACAGCGGCGCGATGTCGAACGCTGGATAGGAACGTGGACGTGAGCACTAATTGTCGCTGTGCCTCCATCCGGGCCTGCAAGGTTGCCCCACCTCGACAGTGAGGTAAGTGTAAGGGCACGGCATGCCGTGCCCCTACAAGTGGGTACCACCAAATTACGGTTCTTTATGGAGCATAACCCACCCCCGCGCCATCGCCGATCTATTCGATTGCCGGGCTACAATTACGCTCAAGCGGGGATTTATTTCGTTACCATCTGCACTCTAGGCCGAGAATGCCTATTTGGGGCAATCGAGGAGGCAGGAGCGGAGGATGCAGACCTTCTGCTTTCGGAATTTGGAGAGGTGGCGTGGAAATGTTGGCAGGAGATACCGAGCCACTTCCCTCGTGTTGAGTTGGACAGCTTCGTGGTCATGCCTAACCACGTTCATGGCATCCTCATCTTTGACGAAAAAGAGATAACACTGGCTGAAAGCCAACCCGACCTGACTCTTGAAACATTCGGACGTCCTGTGCCTGAATCTCTCCCAACTGTCATTCGTTCCTACAAGTCTGCGACCACTCAGCGCATCAACTCCTATCGGGAAACGCCAGGGCAGAAGGTTTGGCAGCGTAACTACTACGAGCAAATCATTCGCAACGACGAAGTTGACGCGCATTCGGCAATATATTGCCAATAACCTATTAGAATGGCATCTGGACCAACTCCACCCCGATATCCCCTCAAAGTGGTAGGGTATACAGTATCAACCTTGTAGGGGCACGGCATGCCGTGCCCCTACTACAAGAACTCCAGAATCCATATTAGGAGTAGACAGCGAAAGCCTTTTCTGCTATACGCCGCCCGCTCACATCTCATATCCCGCATCCCGTATCTCGCATCCCATATCCCGTGCTCCTTTTCCCTTTTTCCCTCCCGCGCCCTATACTTCGCCCAAACCGTCGCAGGGGCGGAGTCCCCGCCTGAAGGAGCACACCCATGATCGCCACCACCGAGCGCGAGGCGCTTGTCCCACCCACCCAGACCCTTGAAGAGAGCGACCCCGAAATCTGGGCCGTCCTTCAGGACGAGGCCGAACGCCAGCGCGACGGCCTCGAACTCATCGCCAGCGAGAACTACGTCAGCGGAGCCGTCCTCCGCGCGATGGGTTCCGTCCTCACCAACAAATACGCCGAGGGCTACCCCGGCAAGCGCTACTACGGCGGCTGCGAGGTCGTAGACGTGGCCGAACGGCTCGCCCAGCAGCGCGCCAAACAACTCTTCGGTGCCGAGCACGTCAACGTCCAGCCGCACAGCGGCTCTCAGGCCAACGCCGCCGTCTACATGGCGATGCTCAAGCCCGGCGACACCATCCTCGGCATGCGCCTCGACATGGGCGGCCACCTCACGCACGGCAGCCCCGTCAACTTCAGCGGCATCCTCTACAACATCGTCGCCTACGGTGTCACGGGCGAGGACGAGCGCATAGACTACGACGAGATGGAACGCCTCGCCCAGGAGCACAAGCCCAAAATGATAGTCTGTGGGGCCTCCGCCTACCCCCGCGTCATAGACTTCGAGCGCATCCGCGCCATCGCCGACACCGTTGGGGCCTACGTCCTCGCCGACATCGCCCACATCGCGGGCCTCGTCGCGGCGGGGCTGCACCCCTCCCCCTTCCCGCACTGCCACTTCGTCACCACCACCACCCACAAGACCCTGCGCGGCCCGCGCGGCGGCCTCATCATGTGCCACGAAGAGTTCGCCAAGGCCGTAGACAAGGCCATCTTCCCCGGCACTCAGGGCGGGCCGCTCATGCATGTCATCGCCGCCAAAGCCGTAGCCTTCGGTGAGGCTCTGCGCCCCGAATTCCACGCCTACCAGCAGCAGGTTATCCGCAACGCCCAGCGCCTTGCAGACCGTCTTCAGGCGCGCGACCTCCGCGTCGTCAGCGGCGGCACCGACAACCACCTCATGCTCGTAGACGTGCGCTCCGCCAACACTACAGGCAAGGTTGGCGAGGCTGTGCTGGGCAAGGTCCACGTCACCGTCAACAAGAACATGATTCCCTTCGACCCCGCCAGCCCCTTCGTCACCAGCGGCGTCCGCCTCGGCACGCCCGCCGTCACCAGCCGGGGCATGATGGAAGAAGAGATGGATCAGATAGGCGACTGGGTCGCCCAGGTCCTCTTCAACCACGAGGACGAGGATGTGCTAGCCGAGATAGCCGAGCAGGTCGTCGGCTTCTGCCGCCGCTTCCCCCTCCCCGGCGTCCCCTGACCCATAACAAAGGTGGCCTGACTTATGAAGTCAGGCCACTGTCCTACCGTTACCGTCTACCGTCCACCGTCTACCGTCCCGTTGATAGTCCTTACCCATAGCCAAAGGAGAGTCCCATGTCCGACGCGCCCACCGAGCGGCACGCCCGCGTCTCCGAGCGCCTGCGCTCCGACCTCATTGTCTGGTTCATCACCACCCGCCCCGATGGCCGACCCCACACCGTCCCCGTCTGGTTCCTCCGCGAGGACGACACCTATCTCGTCTTCACCCGCCCCGGCAGCCAGAAAGTCCGCAACCTTCGGCAGAACCCCAACGTCCTCCTCGCTCTCGACGACACCAAGGGCGGCGGCGACGTTATCATCATCGAGGGCACCGCGACCCTGCTGGACGAAGGCTCAGTACCGACCACCCTTCCCGCCTACGTCGAGAAGTACGGGGAGGAGATAGCCAACCTCGGCTGGACACCCGAAAACATGGGGACCACGCACGGCTACTCCCAGCCCATTCGCGTCACCCCGACCCGCACGATTGGCTGGTAGAACCACCTGAAACGCAAAGGGGCGGGTATCACACCCGCCCCTGCTCATCTCACCTCGCTCTATTCTACGCCGTCCTGTTCCGCCACAGCGTCTCGCCCCACTCCGCCACCCCCGCCGAGAGCGTCGAGACCGACGCTGCCAGCCGCGTGCGCCGTGCGGCAAGCTGTTCTTGCCACGTCGCGGGCGTCGGTGCGCGCAGCGGACCCTCCGCCAGCGCAAGCCGCGTGGCCTCGCGTCCTAGCGCCACCATCCTGTCAAGCTTCGAGAAGTCCAGCGCGTTCATCTCTTCGGGGTACACGAGGTCAATCTGCCGGAGCCACACCCCATCGTAACTCGTGCAGTGCTCCACGTCACGTTCCAGGTGGTGACGCAGCATCGCCCCCACCGCCCGCGACGAGACATCCAGAAAGGTACTGTGGCGGCTCTTTGGCAGTTCGCTGTAGATGTTGAGCGCGTAAATCTCCGTCGCTCCCTTCTCCACCGCGACCCGTAGCGGAAGCGTGCCCAGCGTGCCGCCGTCAATGTACGCCCTGCCGTTAATCCAGACGGGCGGGTGGAACGGCGGCTGCGCGGTGCTAGCCACCAGCGCCTCAACTACCGGGTCATCCGGCCTCTCCCCAAAGACGTGCAGCCTTCCCGTTTGAAGCTCGACGGCGGTGACGTAGCAGCGCGCCTTCGTCATCTCGCCGAAGGTCGTGCAGGGGACGTGCTTCGTCAGGAAGCGCCGCCAGTTCTCGTTGCTGAAGAGGCCATCCCGCTTCCGAATCAGTGCCCACGCCATCGAGAGGCGGTTGCCGGGGTAAACGTCCTTGCGCGTAATCTGCTCGGCCATGCGCCCCAGCCGATGCCCGCCACTCACCGAGGGGTCGCACGCGATGAGGGCAGCATTGACCGCCCCGATAGAGGAGCCGACAACCATATCCGGCACGATGCCCATCTCCAACAGAACCTGAAGGGCACCCACCTGGAGCGCGCCCCTCACCCCTCCGGCGCTGAGAACAAAGGCTAGCATTCCCCGCCTCCTCTCCTGCTATTGCCACTGGTAGTACTGGTATCTGCCCATTATAACCGTTCGATGTGACAGATTGCAACCTCATGGGCAAACATTGTCATCTGCATCGGCAGCGGATTGTTCCGTGTTCATATGCGGCAAGCTATGTGCTCACTCACATTTCGGGTGTTGCCCATGAGAACCATACGAAGCCGAGGGTTGAGGGTTTCGCTCTATCGGACCTGAACCGTACCCAGGAAGCGGCGTTCGCCACTGTCGCCCGGAACGGGGGCCGCGGTACCACTGATAGCGGAGTAGAGACCCCCCCACAACTCGTACTCGCCAGAGGGGAGCTCCTCCGGCAACACGAGGAGATGGAGATCTTCGATGAGTTGGCCCGGCAGCCAGCGCGAGGTGGGAATGGTGCCCATGTTCGGCTCACTGTCGTGCTGGGCGACTGGCGTGCCACCGCCCGGCGCGGTCAGGTGGACGAAGGTGCTATAGCGCTGGTCGGTCTGCACGAGGTTGAACCAGAGGAGCGTCACCTTCAAAGGGGCACCGGGTCTCAAGAGATCCTCGTTGAGGCGCATGGAAACGAGTTGCGCCTGCTCGCCGAACTGTAGCGGCGTGCCTGCCTGGGCCTGCGCGGGCGTGGAAAGAATAGCTGGCTCCCGCGTGACGAGGAGCGCGAGCACAACCAGAGCGGTAGCGGCACCGATAACAAGCCCTCTGCGTCCGAGCCTGAACAGACCATATAGCACGAGGGCGAGTGGGGGAAGCCAGAGGAAGGTTCCCAGCCGTGAGTTGGCGGCTAGTGGGTAGGCTTCAAGGACGACGTGATGGGTTCCCGAAGGCACCTCAATGGCTGCCAGACCGAGCGAGCCGCGCGGCTCAAGGGGCCAGGGTTCGCCATCAACAGTCGCGCGCATCGAGCCATAGGCGAAGCGGGGGAAGGTGAACCAACCCGGCGCATCGCTCTGAACGTCTGCCGACAGGCGGAACCCATCGCTCCGTGCTTCCGTCACTCGTAACGGCGTGTGCTCACCGACATCGGCGACGGTTTCCGGCGCGCGCCCGATTAACCACCGCTGTTCGGGCACGCCGCGTGGCAGGAATTCCGCCGTCCAGGTCGCGCCTACCTGCCCGTCTGCCACGTCCCTTTCCCACATGGCTGCCGGATGCAAATCTGGTTCCACCTCCAGCGGCTCCCAGCGCAGGTGCTGCAATGAGGAGAAGCCCAGCCACAGAAGCAGGAGAAGCATGGAAAACAGCAGGCCGCGTTGTAGAGGGGGACGCAGACCTTGTAACGGGCGATGGAGCGCGGCAAAGGCGGCGCTGACAATCATCGCAGTCGCCAGAGCGGTGATGCCCAGCCAGCGCCAGGGATATTGCATGAGGCCAAAGGGGAAGACGAGGCGCTGCCACAGGGCAAATGAGGTGGGGGTGAGCACGAAAAGGGTAGCGAAAAAGGTTGCTCCCCAAAAGAGAACAGGGATGCGCCACCGCCGCCACCGAAAAATGAAGGAGGAGAGCACCAGTAACGAAACGGCCAGGAGCGCCGCCTGCGCCCAGGAGAGTGGATGGTCTGCCTGAACGCCTTGAAAAGGCGAGTAATGATAGGTCGCCGAGGGGGCTAGCCACTCGCGTAGAGGTGCCAGGTGGCTCGCAAAACCCAGGCCACCCACGTCCTGCGAGAGCAACACGTAGCGCGATTCGAGCGCAACAGGCAACCAGTAGAAGACTGTGAGCAGGAGAGCAACCCCTGCGCCAATCCCCAGCTTGAGAAGGTGGGTGAGAGCATGACGGTTGCGGCTGTGGGCTGGGCCTGCTGCATCTGCCTTTTCCCGGAAGGATACTAAGAGTGCCCAGAGCGCCAGGGGGAAGCCTACCAGCACGACGCTGAGGTTGTGGGTGAGGATGAGCGCGGCGAGCGAGAGCGCGAAGGGCCAGCGACGGCCACGCCACGCCGCCCGGAACAGCAGGGGCCACCAGACGAAGGCCCAACTCTCGGCCAGCGCTCCGCGCAACTGCACATCCGCCATGTGATAGGGAACGTAAGTGTAGACTATCGCGGCGGCAAGCCCGGCAAGGTCGTTCGGCGCATCGTCCGCGCGCCACAGGTCGCGGGCGAACCACCAGACGGCAAGCGCCGCCAGGGGATAGCTGAGGGCAAAGGTCAGCTTCATCGCAGCTATCGCCGAGAGTCCCAGCCCGCCTATCACCAGCGCAACGTAGTAAGTCAGCGGGCCGTAGAAGTTGAGAACCGCAAAGCCATAGCCGAAGGCGAAGTCCGGGAAGATTCTAGGGTAAAAATGGCCTTGCCCCCACGCCTCTTGCAGGGAGAGAAGACGGTACAAATGAAAGCGCCCATCGTGGCTGACCCAGTAGCCCTCGTGGTTCAGGAAGGGCCACATGGCGGGCAGCGTGAGCAGGACGGTCAGTAAGGCAATGCCCCAGCGACGCACGCGGGGGTGTTGCAAGGCGACGAGAATCGGCTCCATCTGCTTAGGGCACGACTTCAAGCGTGCCGAGGGGAAGCGCGTTGTTCGGCGCGTCTACGGGCACCCGCTCCCCGGTGCTCTCGTCGTAGAGGCCCGTAATAATCGTGTAGCGCCCCGGCGGGATGGAACCTGCTTCAAAGAGGTGGTCACTCAACAGAATCTCGCCTTCCTGCCACGCGGTGCTGGGCACGTCAAAGAAGGCATCCTCGCCCGCGACGAAGCGGCCCTGCTCGTCCAGAAGCTGCAAGAAGACCTTCTGAGGTTGCGCCGTCGGCGCGATGGCCTCCCATGCGAGTTGAAAGCGAACTGGCTGGCTGGCACTGGCGACTGCTGGCTCGGCGTTGTAGCCGAGCAGGCGCACCGTGCCGCTCCACTCGCCCGTGAGCGGGTGGCTCAAAGGCGGAACCTCAG
The DNA here is from genome assembly GCA_036386615.1 of Ardenticatenaceae bacterium. GTDB lineage: Bacteria > Chloroflexota > Anaerolineae > Ardenticatenales > Ardenticatenaceae > DASVVH01. The sequence goes on along the minus strand of DASVVH010000387.1, from coordinate 3,256 downwards.
TGCGGCGGGCACGCGGCTCGACGTATAGAGTGCCGAGGGATACGCTCTCACTGTCGAGCAGCCCCCACCAGCGTTGCGCCTCCAATCGCTCCTCACCTCGATAGGCGCTCAACGTGAAGTGATACTCACCCTCCAGGTCAGGCGGCAGCCGCACCTCGTACTCTAGCTGTATGACATCTCCAGGCTGCCACGCTTCAGGCGGGAACATCGGCGTGCCATCCTCGCTTTTCGGCAGCCCATCCACCAGAGCAAGCGGCTGGACCCACACGTTCTCGCCACTCCTCGCTTCCAACTTAAAGCTGTCAGGCAGCGGCCCCTCGCCTTCAACCTTCACCCTGAGTTCGAGCGGCAACGCGGTAAAAGGTGGCAGGTTGGAGGGCAGCGGCCCAGCCTCAACGCGCAAGGCGTTGCCAAAGAGCCTGCCGCCCACCTCTATTTGCTCCGTTGGCCGCGCGACGGCCAGTGCTCCAAGGTTGATAGCCTCCTCGGTTTCTTCCGGGAAGATGGCGCGGCCATCAGAAGTGGCGAGGTAAAGCTCCATCGCGTACTCGCCGGGCGGCAACGTGGCGGGAATCGTCGGGAAGAGAGGCACCCGGAGCCACTGGCCCGGCACCCAGTGGCTAGTGGGGTGCAGGCCACCGAATGGAATGAACTGCTCCTGATGCCAGACGCGCCCGGCTCCATCCTTCAGCCGCAGCACCACCTGAACGTCCTGGCTCGGTTGCTGATCCACCGTCCACAGGGTCTCAATCACCGAGCGCCGCCCAGCCGGAACGGACTCAAGCGGTTTGAACAACCCAAGATAGCGGATGTTCTCCGGGAAGCGCGCCTCGGCGGGCACTGCGGCGGGGTACGGCTGCTCCTGCACGGTGGGGCCTTGCGTGTCGAACTGGGCGACGCCCACCACCGTCTGGCCCGGAAACTCGTTGTACCCAATCATCGGGTTATTGGCGAAGAACCAGTTGTAGACGTGCTCCGAGGTCTCGAAGCTGCTATCCGGCGGCCCGTAGACGTACCAGACCCGCTCGTACTCTTGCGCTACCTGCTGGTAAGCGGGAATCGCTATATCCTCGTTAATGGGTCCACCGTAGGGGGGCAGGATGACCCAGGGCACGCCCGGTACGAAGTATTCAAAGGCGTGTTGGAGCACGGGGTCGTTCAGCGCCACCACGTCACCCGGCACGTAGCGTTCGCCCACGTAGCGGAATAATTCAGCCACATCGTTCTTGAGGGGCAGCGCGCCGTCGTCGCCCCGGAAGTATTGCTGCACGTTCAGCGTCCATCCCCACGCGAAGAGGGCGACGAGGAACACGGGCAGCCAGCGCTGCCACCGCGCGAGGCGGCTCAGGCCCAGCGCCCACAGCAGGTAAAAAGCGGGGCTGACGACGATGAGGTGGCGCGCGTTCTGGTAGAGCGGCTTGACGTAAGAGAGGAAATAGAGCGCCAGCACGGGCAGGACCAACCCGCCGCCAAGCAGAGTGACGAGCGCCCAGCGCCCCCGCTCCCAGGCGTGCCAGAGGCCCAGAACCACCAGCAGCCCGGCCAGCACGAACAGGAAAGTGAGGCTGTCGGTGGGCTGTTCGAGCGGTACAGGCAGGCGAAAGCTGAAGGAGCGCAGTAAATCCCACGCCACGACGTGAAGCGGCACGAATACGAAGTCCCGTTCCGCCCCTGACTGAAGCCGCTCCAGGCCGAAGGGCACGAGCGGATAGGCCAGCAGCGCCAGCGCCCCTCCGACCAGGAAAAGGAGGAGCGGGTGCCGCCGCAACAGCATCACGAGGAGCCAAATAACCTGCGCCCCAATGAGTGGGAAAGCCAGATAGTGCGTCCAGGCCATCGTCGCGGCGCACAGCGCGTAGGCGATGCCCCAGAGCCAGCCCCGTTCCGGCTGCCTGTACCAGCGCCATAGGACGCCGAACGAGAGGGTCGCGGGCACGAGCAGGAAGGCATACATGCGAAGCTCTTGCCCGTACCAGAGGTAGAGCGGGGAAATCGCGGCGAGTAGAGCCGCGATGTAACCCGTGCGCGGCCTGTCCATCCACGCGCCGACGCGGTAGAGCAGCACCGCCGTTAACAAGGCGCAGAAGACGGAGAAGAGCCGCAGCGCCCAGAGGCCAGAGCCTAGCCCGCGCCCCCACGCGCCCAGCACGAGGAAGTAGAGCGGCGGGACGGTGTTCCGCGTGTTGAAATGCGCCACCGGAATGCGGTTCTCAAAAATCTGCTCAAACGGCAGCCGCACCTGATAGAGTGTCAGCCCCTCGTCCTGCCAGACGCCGCGCGCGTCCACTTCGACCAGGCGCAGCGTCAACGCCAGCCCTAAGAGGAGCAGCCAGAAAAGGTGCCACGAGAGCCGCAGGGCCGTCCTGTAGCGAATAGCTCTGGCAACTGTGACGACATGTTGCGGGACGCGCACGCCTCCCTCGCCGAGTTCGCTACTCAATGCTCCCCCAGCTTTCCCCATCCCACTGCAAGCGGGCTATCGTCCAGATGGTGTTGCCGCCCTCGCCCGCCACGCGCTGCCCGCTCTGTAAATCATACAGCCCCAGCAGCAGCACGTATTCGCCCTCGGCAACATTGGTCGGTAGCGTCAACGATGCCTCGTCGGGCAGGTGGTCGCCCGGCCACCAATGGCTCGTCGGAAAGGCTCCGCCAAGCGGCTCGAAGTCGCCCTGCTCGACGGGCGGCTGGTCCGGCGCGGGCGCGAGGTGGAAGAGCGCGTGATAGTCGCCGCCCAGAAGCTGCCCTACCTCCCACGCGAACGAGGCAATCACTTCTCCCTCCTCTATCCTCACCTCCTGCACGGTGGGGCGGTAGGTGAAATCAGCCGCAGGGGCAGCCGTCGCGCCCTCCTCCCGCACCACCATGTCGAAGAGTTGGACGGGCAGTGCGATTACAGGCTCCCCGTCTCGCGCGGCGGGCAGTCTTTCCAGCGTCTCCAGGCGAAACAGGTCTGCCGTGACGCGAGCAACCGTTGGCGTTACCGCTTCCTCGGAGACCAGAAGGCTCTTGCGGTCCACGATGAGCGCTCCAATGGGCCAATTCGTTGTTGGCCTGCGCCCCGCGTCAGGGTACGAGTCGTCCTGCGCGATTAACTGCTCGTCGCGCCCAAACAGCTTGACGGAGACCGAGAACTGTTCCTCGACAGGTTCCAATGCCCGCCAGTAAAGCGTGATGGGCACCGACGCGCCCGGTGCTAGCGGCCCTGCCGGAGCCTCGTACCCCTCCAGAACGATGTTATCCCCAAAACGCACGCCCA
>DASVVH010000386.1:0-4262 GCA_036386615.1 Ardenticatenaceae bacterium | reverse complement strand
TTGCCGATGTCGTGCAGCAGGGCGGCAAAGCAGACGGTGCTTCGGGCCTCTTCCTCCAGGTCGAGGCGGTTCGCCACGAGGCGGGCATAGCGGGAGACCAACTCGCAGTGCCCGTGCGTGTAGGGGTCCTTCGCCTCGGCAGCGTCGGCCAGCACACCGACGATGGAGAGGTATGCCTGCTGCAACTCCTCTTGAAGCTGCTCGTTCTCCACCGCGACGGCCGCCTGATCGCCGACACTCAGCAGTACCTCGACATCCTCTTCGCGGAACTCGCCAGTTTCTTTGTTGGCGACGATGACAATGCCGGAGAAGTTCTTGAGAATCACGACGGGGGCGACTATGCAGTTCTCGAACTGTTCAGCCGGTGAGGCGGGGGCTGGCAACTGTGAAAGGTCGGTTTCCTCGTTACAGACGACGGTATCGTTCTGTTCGAGGACTTGGTGAGCTAGTGCTTTGATAAACTCCGAAGGTTGAGACTCCGGGTAGCCATCCATCCCTACCGCCGCGCGGACGCGGAAGCTGCGTTGGTCGGGCTGGACGATGTAGAGGCCGCAGGTTGCCCCGGTGAGCATCATACAGGTGCGGAGGATGAGTTCGTGCAGGCTGTTGCGGCTGAACAGAGCCATGTGCAAGTCTCGCATGGCGGCTGCCAGCTTTTCGGACAAGCGCCTGTTCCGCTCCGCGCGCTCTCGCTCCTGATCCACCTGTGCCTGGAGCGCCTGCCGTTCCTGGGCGAGGCTGGCGTTGAGGGCCTGTAGCGGCTCAAACTGGTTCTGGAGAGACTGGTTCTCCTGCTCCAGCGTCGCGTTGCGCGTCTCCAGCGCGGCCAACCGGGTGAGCAGCGTTGCATTTTCCTGCGACAGGGAAGTGATATGCGCCTGGGCGCTGGTGAACTGTTCGTGGAGGTCGGTGTTCTCCTGTGTCAGGTAGGCGTTGCGCGCCTGTTCCAGCCCAAGCTGCGTCTCGACCTCGTGAAGGAGCGCGGCCTGCCGCTCGCGCGCAATCTGAACGTCACGATAGTGCGCTAGGGCTTGGCTGAGATGCAGCAAAACGGGGTCATCCGGGGGAGGAAGGTGCGTTTGGTGCTGCACTTCCATAGGTGTATCCATCATGAAGGTCTCCCTGTATCAAAGGCTATACACAGGATAAATAAGGGGAATTGGTACGGGTATAGCACGAAATGTACCCGTAAGGGAGAGTGCCAGTAAAACGGGTGGGTAGAGTACAATTGTAACTCGCTTATCATTGTATCGTAAAGTTCTGTGCCGAAGAAGCTGCACAGGCATCGTCAAAACTGCCATTGGCGGTTACAATTCCCTGACTATTCCGCCGCTTGCCCAGGAGCTACCTATGAGTCGTGACCTGAATGACATTCCTGAAGTGTTCCGCCGGGCGTGGCTGGGCGAGGATAGCGGCGGCGGGGGCGGGCCAGTGGTGACGCCGCGCCGGGGCACCCCGCTCTGGCGGCGGCGCTGGTTCTGGCTGGCGGCGCTGGCGTTCGGCTTCTGGCTGAGTTGGGACTGGCTCGTTACGACGTATACCGAATGGCTGTGGTTCGGGGGGCTGGGCTATCAGAGCGTGTGGCTGCGGCAGTGGGGGCTACAGGTGGCGGCGTTCGCGGTGCTCTTTGTCCTGGCGGCGGCCATTCTGCTGCTGAACTGGCACGCCGCGCGGGCACGCTCCGTGCGCCCGGTCCTTTTCGGCGCGCAGCTATGGGAGATTCCCTATCTCTCCGCGCTGGTGACGGCGGCGGCGCTCTTCATGGCCTTCCTCTTCGGGACGGGGGGCGCGAGCCAGTGGCGCACCTTCCTGCGCTACGTCTACCGGGTTCCCTACGGCGAGGCGGACCCGGTGTTTGGCCTCGACATTAGCTTCTATCTCTTCGAGCTACCCGTCTACCGCTTCGTGCAGGGCTGGCTGATGCCGCTGCTGGTGGTGGCGCTGCTGGGGGCGCTCGTCTTCTATGGGGCGGCGCTGCTACGCTTCGGAGCGGAGGGGCGCGTCGAGATTCAGGAGGTGCCGCCTCACGTTCGCCGCCACGTCGCGCTGCTGGCCGCGCTCTTCTTCGGGCTGTGGGCCGTCGGCTACTGGATGGACAGCTACAGCCTGCTCTTCTCGCCCTCCGGGGTGGTCTTCGGGGCGGGCTACACGGACCTGCACGCCACGCTGCCCGCCCTGCGCGTGCAGATGGTGCTCATGGCGCTGGTGGCGCTCGCCTTTCTCGTCAACGTCTTCCGCAACGCGCTCCGGCTGCCGCTCTACGCGGGGGGGCTGTGGCTGCTGGCGACGCTGGTGGGAGGGCTGCTCGTTCCGGGCATCATGCAGTCGTACCTCGTGGAGCCGAACGAGCTTGCGCGCGAGACGCCGTACATCGAGAACAACATCCGCCTGACGCGGATGGCGTTCGGGCTTGACCAGATTGACACGCAGCCCTTCACCGATGTGTCCGTGTTGAGCGAGCAGGACCTGGAGGAGAACGATGTGGCGCTGAGTAACATCCGCCTGTGGGACTATCGCCCGCTCTACGACGCCTACCAGCAGTTGCAGGCGCTCCGCCCGTACTATCACTTCACCCCGATTGACGTGGACCGCTACGAGATAGAGGGGGAGACGCGGCAGGTGATGCTTGCAGCGCGCGAGTTGAACAAGGCGGGGCTGCAATCGCCCTCCTGGGTCAACCAGCGACTGGAATTCACTCACGGCTACGGCATCGCCATGAACCCGGTGGACCGGGTGTCGGAGCAGGGCCGCCCGGAGTTTTTCATCCAGGATTTGCCGCCGACGAGCACCGTTGACCTGGAAATCACTCGCCCCGAACTGTACTTCGGGGAGACGACCAACGATGTTGTCTACGTCAACAGCACGCTTGAAGAGTTCGACTACCCAATGGACGACCGCAGCGTCTATTCCAACTACGAGGGGACGGGAGGCGTGCCCATCAGCAGTTGGCTGGAACGGTTCGCCTTCACGTCGCGTTTCGGGGACACGAACCTTATCCTTAGCGATTACATCACACCGGAGACGCGCGTGCTCTTCCACCGCCAGATTTCGGAGCGCATCCGGCAGATTACGCCGTTCCTCACGCTGGACAGCGACCCATATATCGTGGTGGCGGAGGGGCGGCTGGTGTGGATGGTGGACGCCTACACCGTGAGTGGTGACTTCCCGTACGCGACACCGCTCGGCACGCCGGACGGTGAGCAGTTCAACTATATCCGCAACGCGGTGAAGGTGACGGTGGACGCCTACGAGGGTGACGTGGCCTATTATCTGGCGGACCCCAGCGACCCGCTCATCCAGACCTACGCGCGGGCCTTCCCCGGCCTCTTTCGCCCGATGGACGAGATGCCGGAGGCGCTGCGGGCGCACATCCGCTACCCTGAAGATTACTTCACGGCGCAGACGCGGCAGTATCTTCAGTACCACATGACGAACGTGCAGATTTTTTACAACCAGGAAGATTTGTGGGCGATACCGGAGGAGACCTTCGGGGACAACCAGCAGCCGATGGAGCCGTACTACGTGATGTTCCGGCTGCCCGGCGAGGAGGAGACGGAGTACCTGCTGATTCAGCCGTACACGCCCGCGAGCCGGAACAATATGGTGGCGTGGGTGGCGGCACGCAGCGACCCGGAACAGTACGGGGAGTTGGTCGCCTACGAGTTGCCCCGGCAGGAGTTGGTCTTCGGGCCGAGTCAGGTGGAGGCGCGAATCAACCAGGACCCGCAAATCTCGGAGCAGTTGACGCTGTGGAACCAGCAGGGGTCCAACGTGATTCGGGGCAACCTCATCGTCATCCCGCTCAACAACAGCTTCCTGTACGTGGAGCCGCTCTACCTGCAAGCGGAGAGTAGCGCGATACCGGAGTTGCAGCGGGTCATCGTGGCGAGTGGGGAGACGGTGGTGATGCGGGAGACGCTGGCCGAGGCGCTGGCGGCGCTCATCGAGGACGCGCCCGCCGTGGACACGATTGTGGCGGAGCCGCCGGTGGGGGGCGACGAGGAGGTGGAGGGGACAGCAGATGCCATCCCGACGCCTGCCGACGATGCGACGGTGGAGGAGTTGATTCGCTCGGCGAACGCGCACTTCGAGGCGGCGGAGGCGGCGCAGCGGGATGGGGATTGGGCGGCGTATGGGCGGGAGCAGGAGGCGCTGGAGCGGGACCTGCAACGGCTCGTGGAGTTGACGGGTGGGGGGCTGCCCGAAGCCACGCCTGAGGCGGTTACGCCGTAATTATGTGAAGTAGGGCCTACCAAAGCCTA
>DASVVH010000385.1:0-5235 GCA_036386615.1 Ardenticatenaceae bacterium | reverse complement strand
TCCTCGATGACGCGGGACGAGAGGCTATAACGGCGGCGCGTATCCGCCCAGGCCATGAGCACGGCGTTGTCCTCGTGGCTGCTCGTCTCCTGCGCCAGCGCCCACCCGTCGAGCGAGTAGCCCGAAGCGTGGCCCGGCTCGTCCACAATGTCGTCACTCCAGCGGCAGAAGGCATACAGCGCGCGGATGGCTCGGCGCTTCTCTACGGGCAGAAAGGCCGTCGCCAGATAGAAGCTCTTGGAATGGCTGCGGGTAATCGCCTCGCAAACATCGTAGGCGGCAGTCAGCGTCAGAGATGGCGCACCCCACCAGAACGGGGTCGCCCCTAATCGGCCAGAGGCAGCGCTTTCGTTAAGACAATCTGCCACACAGTCTACAGTCATAGGACCAGGGTTCATCCTATCCCCCAATTCGGGCACACAAGCTTACAGCTTTACGGTGAACAACGCCATAGATAAACCATACCGAGAACCCCACCACTCGTCAAGGCTTTGATTAGCCTTTGCACAAAGTTCAGGCACTGAGCAAAAGAGAGCCGTTTCCTCCGTCCTTCGTCGCTCCCCTATCGGAACCGCGCGGCCACGTCAGGCGCGTATTTAGCTAGGTCCGCTCGGAGGCGCAGCAGGGCCAGGTCTTTGGCCTTCGCTTCCAGCATGATGTCCACCGAACTGTCGGCGGGCAGGGCACGCGCGAAGTCAATGAACTCGAAGGGGTTTACGTAATCCGAGTGCTGGCTGTTGAGCGGCGGCTGCAACACCGTCTCCTTCTTGCCAGTCTCCGCGTTCTTGCGGCTGACCTCTCGCAACTCCGTCCGGGGCGACGAGAAGTGCATCTTGGGCCGCACCCCCGCCCGCCAGGAACCGAGCGCGACGGTGATGGCCTCGTCCAGTGGCACATCGCCGGGGTTGTAGTTGCGGTAGTGCAGGTAGTCGAAGACGATGGGCACGCCCGTCGCCGCGTGGATGCGGGCGCAATCCGCAATGCCGTAGCTCTTGTCGTCGTTCTCGATGACGAGGCGGGCGCACGCCGGGCCTTCCAGCACGCGGTAGCGCTCGATGAAGCGCTGAATGCTCGCCTCCTTGTCGCCGTAGGTGCCGCCGACGTGCGTGACGACCACGCATTCCGGCCCCATCCCCATCGCGTCCAGCATCGCCGCCTGCGCGTTCAGGTCGCGGGCGCTCTTGCGGGCAATCTCCTCGTCGGCGGCGTTGAGCAGGATGTACTGCGAGGGATGAAACGAGAGGCGGACGTTGTGCCGCCGCGCCTTCTCGCCAATCGCCGCAAGTTCGCCCGCCGCCTCCTCAATCTGCGCGTGGAACTGCGGCATATCGGGATGGGTCAGGTACGGGGCCAGGTCACTGGAGATGCGGTAAAGGCGAACGTCGTGCCGGGCGAGGTAGTCGAGGATAGCATCGAGGTAGCCTAGACTGACGCGGAGGTGAGGGTCGCTCTGCCAGCGCCGCGTGTCGTGAGAGGGTAGGTCAGCGCCTAATACTTTGACGGCGAATCCAAGATGTCCGGTGGGCACAGGCGACTCCAGGCTACGATGGTCTCCTCGTAGTAAAACAGGTTAGGCGTCAAAAACCTGTGCTCCGAATCACATAGAGGCAGAATCTAGTTCATCATATGTTATGAAGCTGGCAACAATTATCATCAGCCACGCCGCACCTCCCGAACTGCCTCCACCGCAGAGACACCCGCAGGCCATTTGCTAGCTATCTCGGCTCTCAAATTCTCTAGATCGGCCAACTCAGGTTCAGGCTCTGCATGTAGCTGTTGCGCCGCGACTGGCACGAGGCGAGCAACAATTTCGCCGAGATAGGAGACCTCTACAGTCTCTCCCTGCTCCCGCACTCGCCGCAGGATTTCGAGAGTCTGGACCTGTAATTCCTGGGCATCAATGGTGTGCATCCTATCCTCCATCGCTCTTAGACCATTCGTGTTGCTCGTCAGTTGAGGCCGAAGCTAATCATCGAGCCCTCGAGGAGGGGCGGAACCGTCCCCTCCTCGCGCATCGCCAGCCCCTGCCGGATGATGGCATTCTCGACGCGCAGAAGGTCCATTCCCTTTCGCATCATGTCGGGGATGGACTCAATGGAGAGAAGCTCCTGCTTCACGGGATTTGGGCACTGGTAGAGGATGGCGACGACGAAGGCGAGCGTCACGGGGTCGGCGGGCGTCTGGCTGATGCTGATTTCCTGGCCCAGCGCGTCACTGAGCAGCGCGAGATATTCCTGAAGCAGGCGAGTGAGTGGGGCCATGAGCGAGCGCGCCACGCGGCTCTGGGCACCGCGCGGAGGAAATGGCTCGATGTGGCCGACGAGGTACGGCTCCTCGTAGGAGAGGCTTCGCACACGGAAGCGCTCCCCGCCAACCGCCTGGACGTTGAAGCGCCCATCATCCAGCGGTTCGACCTCGGTAAGCATCGCCCTGGTGCCGATGAGGGGTTGGTCTGGCAGAAGTTCGACGGGTTCGCTCTCGGTCCACACCATGCCGAAGCCCTCGCCGCTCGCCACGCAGTCACGAATCATCTTGCGGTAGCGCGGCTCGAAGATGTGCAGAGGGAGCACCATCCCCGGAAAGAGCACCACGTCCAGAGGGAAGAGGGGAATGGTCTGCGTGTCGAACATGGCTGTCTCCTTGATTGCCGGGCCTGCCTGAATTGTGCGCGAGGATGCCGGTTTAATCAAGGTGGCAGCGTCGGAGGGCAAGGGAAGAGTGTTTACAGAGGCCCAGACCAGTAAAGGCCAGTAACGGCCAGTATCCAGTTGAGACTGGCCTGCCAAAAGGCCAGTAGTGTTCGTAAGTTATTATATTGTAGCGGTGGAGGTAGATAGTAGGCCGCGCGACGTGCCCGCTCCCTGCTAGAAGTCCTCCATCTGGAGCGGCAAAGGCATGGGCGCGCCTTCAAGCGTCAACAGACGTGCCTTGATAGGCAGCCCTCCGGCGTAACCCGTGAGCGAGCCGTCAGCCCCAATGACGCGGTGGCAGGGGACGACAATGGCGATAGGATTTGTGGCGTTGGCGCGCCCCACCGCCCGCGAGGCTCCCGGTTTGCCGAGGCTTTCCGCCAGAGCGCGATAGTTCGTCGTCGAGCCGTAAGGGATGCGCTGTAGCGCCTGCCAGACCGCCTGCTGGAACACCGTCCCGCGAGGTGCCAGTACGAGGTCGAAGGCGCGGCGGCTTCCCGCGAAGTATTCTTCCACCTGCCGGACTACGGGCAGGCAGGGTTCCGCCTTCCACTCGATAGTCTGTCCTGGCGCGGCGGCCTTCTCTGCCAGTGCCTGCACGGACTCCTGGCCCACGAAGTCCAGGCGCAGCAGCGCGCCGTCGCCGTTCACGACGGCAACCATCTCGCCGAGGGGCGTGGGGAATGAGTGCGCGTAGAGGGTCGTCATATCGGTGCTCCTGGTATCACTCATCGTTGGTCTCTCCTGCAAGGGCCGCAACGGCTTCCAGCGTATCTATCTCGGCGGGCGTCTTGTCGGTGCGGATGCGGACGATGCGCGGGAAGCGGAGAGCGTAGCCACTCTTGTGGCGCTTGGAAGCCTGCACCACGTCAAAGGCGACTTCGAGCACGACTTCGGGCGCGACGGTGCGGAAGTGGCCGAAGCTCTGCATGGTGTTGGCCTTGAACCACTCGGTCATCTCGGCAATCTCGACATCCGTGAGGCCACTGTACGCCTTGCCCACATTCAGCAGGGTCGGGTCATCTTCGCTGCGGCGGACAGCAAAGGTATAGTCGCTGAGGACGTTGCGGCGCTTCCCGTGCCCCCACTCTACGCCCGTAACCACCACGTCCAGCGTCGCCAGGGGCCGTTTGAGCTTGAGCCATTCCTTGCCGCGCCGCCCCGGTTTGTAATCGGAGCGGGGGTCTTTAATCATCAGCCCCTCGACGCCCCGCGCGCGGGCAGGCTCGAACTGGGCAACCACCTCGTCGGGGTCGGGGAGGACGAGCAGGCCGGAGTGGCGCACGTTACCACTGAGCGACAGCCGTTCCAGCGCCGCCCGGCGCTCCGCCAGAGGGCGCTCGATCCAGAGAGCACCGTCGTGGTAGAGAAGGTCGAAGGCGACGAAGATGACGGGTATCTCATCCATCAGCGCCTGGCTCACCTTCTTGCGGCCAAGCCGCTGCTGGAAGGCGTTGAAGGGGAGGAACGTACCGTCCCGCCAACCCAGAATCTCGCCGTCCACTATCCACTCGCCCGGAACGGCGCGGGCGTCGGCTTCCAGTTCGGGGAAGCGGTGAATCACCTCGTCCAGCGTGCGCGTGAAGAGGGCGAGACGGCCATCGGCTCCCTTGTGAAGCTGGCCCCGGATGCCGTCGTACTTGTCCTCGACGTAGTAGGGCGGGTCAAACGCTTTGGCAAGGCTCTCGCTGTCCTCGACGGGACTCGCCAACATGAAGGTGAGCGGGTGAAAGAGGCGCATCCCGGCCTCGTCCAGCGTGCCATGCCGGGCGCGCAGGGCCGTCTCGCCCAGGTCGCCGAGCATCATGTTGGCACGCTGCACGGTGGCGACGGAGAGACCGTGCAGCCGGGCCAGAGCCTCCTCGATAAGCCCCTCGCGCAGGCCAATGCGAAGCTCGCCCAGAAGGAGCTTGACGAAGTATTTGCCTTCTTGAGCGCCGAGTTCCGTAAGCGTCTCGGCAATGCGCTCGCTCTTGCGTTTGCTGCCCCGCGTGGCGGCGAGTTCGGCCAGCAAGTCGTCCACCTTCTCTACCGTCCAGGTGGGCGGGGGCTGCGCGGCGCGGTGGGCAAGCGTCGCCTCCACCACGTCTCCCATGTCCCCGAAGCGGACGGGCAGATTACGAACAGTCTCTAGCTCCGTTGGGCAGACGGCGATGAGCGCATCACGCACCTGGGCGCTGCCGACGTTCAGCTTGCGCTGGTCGTGCAGGGCAAAGGCACGCGCCGCCAGGACGCGCGCCGCACGCACAAGGTCCGCGTCGGGCAGGGTGGGGAAGTAGGCGGCGAGAATTGCGGCCTTTTCCAGCTTCTTGGTAGTCGCGCCAACCGCCTCGGCGGTGGCGGCGAAGTTGGCCCACGCGGCAGAATCACTCATACACGCTCCTTATGGAGGATTGCACTAGAAGTTGGACTTTTCGTAGACGAAGGACGAAAGCAACGGCATACAGCCCGTTTGCGCTGCCTCTCCAGTGTCCAACCTCTATTTGATTTCTCTATTAGTCACTCGAAGCTGCCAGCAAGTCACCTCCAGCAGCCTGAACTCCCT
>DASVVH010000384.1:0-16192 GCA_036386615.1 Ardenticatenaceae bacterium | reverse complement strand
CCGCATCCGCGTCATGCCCTCCGCCGCCCATTCCCGCGAAGACCTGGACTTCGCGCTGGAGACGTTCGGCAGGGTGGGACGCGAGCTTGGCGTCATCGGCTAGCCACCTTCTGACGAAACCCAAACGGCGCTGAGAACCTTCAGCGCTGTTTTTGACTCTGTTCAGCGCTTATTCCTGTTGCACCAACTCTGCTATCCGGGGTGCGATGGCGTGGGCGGCTCGCCCCCGGTGGCTGATGGCGTGCTTCTCGTGAGGGGGCAACTCCGCCATCGTCACGCCGCGCTCCGGCAGGAGGAAAAGCGGGTCGTAGCCGAAGCCGTTGGTGCCGCGCGGCTCTAGGCCGATGCGCCCGCCAACCTCGCCGTAGCCTACGACCTCGCGCCCGTCCGGCGCGCGGCAGACCGTCACGCAGACGAACCTCGCGGCCCGCGCTTCAGGCGGCGTGTCAGCCAGTAGCTTGAGCAGTTCGCGGTTGCGGTCCTCCGCCGTCGGCCCGGTCCAACGCACGCTTTTGACGCCGGGAAAGCCGCCAAGCGCCGCTACCTCCAGCCCGCTATCGTCCGCGATGACCGTCATGCCGCTCCGGGCAGCGTACTCCGTCGCTTTCAAGTGGGCGTTCTCCTCGAAGGTCTCCCCCGTCTCCTCGACCTCATAGTCAATCCCGGCGTCGCGCAGGGTTAGCAGTTTCACTTCAGGGAGCAATTCTTGCAGTATTTCCTGGTACTCGCGGACTTTGCCCGCGTTATTTGTGGCTATCAGCAGTTGCACAGCCCCTCCTCATCTCTAACGCCTTCTCATTGACGCTCATGTGCTCTGCATTACAATGCCTTGAACTGGGAGGCGAATGTCCATACTCTACAACCTTTACGAGCTTTACGGTGCCGAAATCGCGCTTGGGACCGCGGGATTGGTGATTCTGCTGCTCATCTGGGTCATTGCGCTCCAGGTGCGGCTCTCGCGGCTGCACCGCCGCTACCGCGCGGCGATGTCGGGCATCGAGGTCACGGACCTGGAGGGCTGGCTATCGGAGCAGCGCGGCGCGCAGGGTGAACTCAAGGAGCGGGTCCGCACACTGGAGACTTACAGCCGCCAGATGGCGGACAAGCTGGTTCACCACGCGGGGCGCATCGGCGTGGTGCGCTTCAACCCTTTCAGCGACACGGGCAGCAACCAGAGCTTCGCCATCGCGTGGATTGACGAGGAGGAGAACGGCGTGGTCATCAGCAGCCTCTATACCCGCGAGGGCGTCCGCCTCTACGCCAAGCCACTCACAAAGGGTGCTTCCGCCTACAATCTCTCGGACGAGGAGGTGCAGGCCATCACCGCCGCGCGCAAGCAGGAGTGATACGGGATGCGAGATGCAGGATACGGGATAACGGCGAACAGATTTTCACCACAGAGACACAAAGGACACAACCAACGGTAGGCGCTTTAGGCGAGAACGGACACAGAGAGCCATTTCTTCCGCAAACACCCTTCGCCTCCGCGCGTTGTGCCGTTGTCGTTAGCGTTCGTCCTTCGTCGTTCGTCCTTCGTCGTCCACCAGCCTCAGGTTTGGCACTACCTCCAGGGATAGAGAGGAGCGCTCGCCCCGCGCCAGCCGCCAGTAGGCCGCGCCCGCGATGGCGGCGGCGTTGTCGGTGCAGAGGATGAGCGGCGGGTAGAAGACGGGAACGTGGCCCCCCTCGAATGCCTCCCGCGTCGTCGCGCGCAGTGGGCCATTGGCGGCGACGCCACCCGCCAGCAGCACCTGCTTCACGTCGTACTGCTCCGCCGCCCTGACGGTTCGTTCCACCAGCACGTCCACGACGGCATCCTGGAAGCTCGCAGCGAGGTTCTCTACGGGAAGCGGGCGGACCATCGTCGGGCCGCGCGGGTCACTGGGGTTGCCTTTGGGGGTGAACTTCTCGACCTCACGGAGCACCGCCGTTTTGAGGCCACTGAACGAGAAATCGAACTCGCCCGGCGTGGAGCGGGGAAAGTCGAAGGCTTGCGGGTTCCCTTTCTCGCCCGCGCGCTGGACGTGCGGCCCGCCGGGATAGGGGAGGCCCAGCAGCCGCCCCACCTTATCGAATGCCTCGCCCGCCGCGTCGTCCAGAGTACGGCCCAATAGTTGATACTCTGCGTGGCCCGTCATCAGCACCAACTCGGTGTGGCCGCCACTGACGATGAGGATGAGCGCCGGGAACTGCGGCTCCGGCGCGTCCGGGCGCTTCGGGTCGGCCAGCCAGTTGGAGTAGATGTGCCCTTCGAGGTGGTTGATGCCAATGAAGGGCAGCCCCTGCGCCAGTGCTACGCCCTTCGCGAAGTTCAGCCCGACGACGAGCGACCCCGCCAGCCCTGGCCCGTAGGTCGCCGCCACCGCGTCAATGTCGCCCCATGTGACGCCCGCCTGCGCCAGCGCCTCGGTGAGCACTGGCGAGATGGCGAGGACGTGCTGGCGCGAGGCCATCTCCGGGAAGACGCCGCCGTACTTGCTGTGTAAATCCACCTGCGAGGCGACGATGTTGGATAGAATCTCGCGCCCGTTGCGAACGACGGCGATTGCCGTCTCGTCGCAGGAGGATTCGACCCCCAGAACGGTCAGTTCGGGGAGGGTGGTTGTCTCAGTCATACGCTCGTCCCTATGGTCGCTAACACGTCAATGAGTTCTGAATCTTCGCACATTTTAGGTGGATGAGCCAGAAATGATGGCAATTGATTACATCGCCTCTTTTCTCCGGCGCATCAGGTGCAACAGCGAAAGGTATGGGGAGGAAGGCGGCTGATAAACTCCACCACATTTCCCACATTGGAAAGGATGAAGGATACCCAAAGGGCACGATGTGAGGGATGAGGGATGAAGAACGGCCAACGACAAGGAGCGTCGTAGTGAGCCACATTTAGCCACCCACATGTGACGTGTTTTTGTGCTCCGACAAGGCGGGTGGTGGAGGGCAGAGGATGGAGGTTGACCATAAAGATATGTACATTTATTGACATCGTATTTAATCGTGTCATGAGATTGGAAGGGGTCAACAGAGTTGGGGGCGGCGCGGAGGGCCAAAAATGCCCCACATGGGTGCCTTACATCGCGACTGGGGTGAGCAGCAGTCGAGCGCGAGGTGGTTGACAGTCGTGCAGGAACCGCGCGTGTACCGTGCAGGGGCGCGACGAGGGTGAACGGAAACAGCTTCACCACAAAGGCACAAAGAACACAACCAACGGTAGGCGCTTGAGGCGAGAACGGGCACAAAGACGGACATACCAACAGTAGGCGCTTGAGGCGAGAACTGCATTTTCTACTCCTGAGATTCAAAAGGAAAAGGTGAGTCAATTGGGATGGGGAGATTATAATCGAAAGGGCGTTCGAGGTCAAGGGGCTGGGGCTTCTTTGAGAAGATGGAGAAATTGAAAAGGAGAGGGGGCCGAGGGGCAGCGTGAGGGCATAGCGGGGCACGGCGTGGCCTTGTCGCTAGCCAAGTCTGTGATTTACCAGATGGTGAGTACCGACGAAAGTTGAATTTTGCGGTCACGGCTGATGAGGGGGAGGCCAAGGTGGAGGGCGGTAGCGGCGATGATACGGTCGGGCATGTCGGGAACCTCAGCACGCGGAATACGTGCAACAGCGTCCGCTACCTCGGCGATAAGTGGTACAAGGGTTAGACCCGTCGTGCCAGCTTGCATTTCAGCGTCAAACAGGCTCTTGAGATTCGCGGCAATGCGACCCTTCTCTTGCAGATAGATGATTTCGACCAAGCAGATGGTGGGAACGTATACGATGATGTCGCCACGACTGCAATCATCAAAGGCTTGTTTGGCATGCGGGCCAAGAAGGGGGACAGCGCCCAAGTACCAGATTAAGTCGTGCGTATCTGTGACCACATCAGTCACTATAGGTCCTCGCGGGGGAAGTTACCCCACATTTCGCGCCGCGCCTCGGCTATATCTTCCTCCGTGATGTTAATGCCCTTCCAAAGCCCGTATAGAGACTTGCGCGGTATGGACGGCGTCAGCTCGCGCTCGATTTGCGGGGCGATTCTTTCGATGAGGCGCACCTTGTCCACCGGGGAGAGTTGCGCCGCTAGTTGCAGGACTTCGTCAAGGGTTACGGTCTGTTGCATGTCTCACCTCCGGGGAAAGCATACTCCAAGGGGTGCGGCGATGCAAGGAGGTGGACGGCGTGGGTTGTGAGGGGCGTATGATGAGAACGGCGCGGGCGGGTTCCCAGTTTCGCTGTCCTGCGGACTCTACAATAGGTATAGGGATTTCTGGAAACTCTCACAGGGGTGGCGAGGCTTTCTGGAGACGATGGGGGAGGCTCATGTATGGAAGGTGTGGTGGCACGGCCCACGCCTGGGGTTCAAACCCCAGGCTGATAGCTCAAGTACGCTAAAGCCGACTGGTTTTGCTATAGGGGCATGGCCCACAGGTGGAAGAGTGTCACTGACCAAGAGTCGTTCACACGAGTGTCCACTCAACCATCAGAAATGAGTCGGGGGTAATCCGAGAGCCATAGCCCCTTCCAGCCATTTTAGTTGTGTCTGCCGTATCCGGTCGTGGCTCTTCCTCTTGGACTCTGCAAAGAGCACCACATCGTGCTGCCAGCAGAAGACGTCAAAACAACCTCCTGTCGTCTGTGCAGCCTGGTAAATCTGCTGGAGCAGCTTGTCCTGTTCTGCTGGCAGTGAGACGTACTCGGTGATGCCCGTACGCATTTTGCGGCGGTACCGATCCACCCACACCCCGTGCCAACCTTCAGCCTGCAATAGCCGCAGGATAGTGAGTTCCGCGTACACCTCTTCCCCGTCCAGATTGATGAGCGGCTTGTTGCCATACGTGTCCACAGAGACCGGACCTTGCCAGCGCTGAAACACTGGTGTTGCCTTGGGGAGGGATACCACACGTCCTGATGGCAACGTCAGCTTCTCAACGGCTGTTGGGATGAGACTGCTAGGATATTGAATCATTTTGCTCTTGAGGCGGGAATCAGGGTGTTGGCTGGGCGGGTGGCGGTGATGCCTGGACCGGGGCAGTGGCGCGAACGTCTATCATGTAGATACCTGTCGTGGTCAGGATGTACAGGGTCTCGTTCTTCTCGTCTACCGCGATGTCGCGGATGGTGCCGCCGCTCATCGGCGGGCGATATTCCGTCAGGAAGCGCCCGTTCTGGTCGAAGCGCAGCACGCGCTGGGCGTCGGCCACGAAGATATCGGTCGTTTCCGGCGGCACCTTTGCCATCGCTACCGGAGCGGAGAGGGGCGGGTTCACGGGGTCGAGCGCGAAGCCGGACTTGCGCTCGCCCACCTGGAAGCGGGTAATCTCGCCGCTCTCGTCAAGCAGGTAGATGTAGCCGTCTACGGCCATGTCAATGGGTGCGCCCATCTGCCCCTGCCCGGCTTCGTTCATCCAGGGCACGGGCGGGGTGCTGTACTGGCCCGCGCCGTCGGGGACGTACTTCCAGACCTGACGATTGGCGCGGTCCAGAAGGTAGAGGTTGCCACCGTAGCCCTCGGCGTCCCGAATTTCGCCCTGCACGACGGAGAAAGGCAAGGAGCGGATGGCGTTGCTGGCGGGGTCATAGTCGAAGAGCGACTGCTCCGTCAGTACCAGCAGGCCGTTGTTCTGCCGTCCACTGCCCGCAGGCACCCAGACGATGCGCTGCGGGGTTCCTGCCACCGCGCCATCGCTCAGGCGCTGCTGGGCGGTGAGTAGGGGGGCGATGTCCACGAGCGCAACGGGACTTTGGGGGTTGACGAGCACCCGATAGACTGAATCGCGCGAGCCTTCCAAGGCGAAGAGCGAGCCGCCGCCTTCCACGAGGGACAGAGCCTCCATGTCGGAGGCGAGCGCCGCCAGCAGGGTCACGGATGTACCGGCGGCTGTCCCCGCCTGATTCATCAGGTTCTGCGCTTCCTGCCTGAGCGCGGCGACCTGGCCGGGCGTGCCCTGTGTCGGTTCGAGGGGTTCGGCCTGGTCTAGTAGCTGGTTCGCCTGCCCGACCAATGTCTGCGCTGTCGTTTCGTCCACGCTCTGCGCCTGGAAGAGAAGCTCCCGCGCCCGAACCAGCAGGCTCTGGTACTCGCTGACCTGAACGCTCTCGGCGGCTGCCTCGGAGCCTCCACCCCACAACGCTCCCACCGTGACCGCCGCGACGATGACCAGCAGGGGCAGGATGAAGACTGCCAGTTTCAGGAAGCCGGAGCCGTCGCCGGGAGGGGGCGGCACGGCGTCGTGGCGCGGGGGCGGCGCGGTGCGGTCTCCCGGCAAGACCTGCCGCCCTACCCTCGCCATGATGTACCAGCCGTAATACATCAAGCGCCGCCAGGCGTGGGCTATCCGGTCCCAGACTGGCCCTGACGCCGCCAGGCGCGGCGCGATGGCGCGCTGTAGCCACGCGAGGAACGCGGCGGCTGCGCCGAGCAGGGCGACGATTGCGCCGAGCACCCAATCTCCGGCCTTGCGGGCGATGGCCTGCCAGTCAACGCCGGGCCTTGCCTGTGCCTCGCCCCCGGTGTCGTCATCCTCGAATAGCTCCGCGCGGGACATCACCGGGGCGGGCGCGACTACCTGCTTGGCCGATGGGCGCGTGGCCCCGTTGCTCGTGGGGCGTGGCGTTGGGTTTTCGACCACACCTTCAGGGGGCGGCGTGGCACTCCGGCTGGGTCTGCTAATCGGTGGGGGTGTCGCGGCGACAGGTGTTGGCTCGACCTCACGCGGCGTCTCTGCGCGGCGCGGAGGCTTTTTTACGATTACGGGTTCAAGTTCAGGTTCGGGTTCAGGAGGGGGTTCGGGGGCGCGCCTGGGCGGTTCCTGCCGCGCGGCAGGCTCGACCATGACGGGTCGCGGCTCCGGCTCACGAACGGGGGGCGCTGGCGGCGGGACAGGCTCAACGTCAAGCACGTCTTCCCAGCCGTCATCCTCTAGCTCGTCGTCCTCGTCAAGCTCCTCCTCGTCCCACACGTCCGGCTCGTCTTCAACCTCTTCTTCCTCGTCCCACTCATCCATCTCAGAAGCGGCAGGAGCCGCCTGGGGTGCGCTGGCGGGAGTTGCTGCAAGGGGAGGAACACCACTGTACTGGATGGTCAAGGCAGAAAAATCGTTGTTCCGGGCGATGCCGTGAAGGGCTGCTACTACCTCCTCGGCTGATGCGCCTCGCACCGCATCAGCGACGCGACTCTCCGCGCCCATCGTTGGCAGGTGGCTGGCGGCCAGGGTTATTTGGTCGTCGGGCTGAAGCTGGAAGTGGGCGAGGCGGCAGCGAATTTCGAGGCGTTCGCCAAGCGGCGTCAGCGCCTCCATGCGGTTGGTCTGTAGCTCGCTGAAGCTCTTGGGGAAGCGCGTCACCGAGTCGCCGCGCGCGATGTAGGTGAGCGCCGGACCCGCCTGCGCGAGGTACAAATCCTCGTCTTTGATGAAGGCCAGGTTCATCCCGGCCCAGATGTGCTCGGAGCGGGGCAGCGCTTTGTTCTTATCGAGCAGGTAGGCGTTGACGCTGTGCGCCGCCGCCTGTAGCGCGCTGGTCTCGCTCTGCTTGCTGGAGCGAAACGCGCTAATGGCCTTCTCGATAATCTGCTGGCAGGCGTCATCCCACGCCTCGGTGGGCGCGGAGACCTCCGCCAGTACGTAAAGGGTGCCGCCGCGTAGCGCCGCCTGCCCAATCTCAACGGGGTTTTCGCGCCGCTCCCCATCTACGAGGCTAATCCTGGCTAGCTTTAACTCAATCATCCCCAACCTCGCGCTCTATCCGGTTCACATCATACAACTATGTTGGCTGCACGCCTGCTACCAATGGACGCCTGGGGTTCAAACCCCAAGCTGAAAGCTGAAGTCGGCGGAAGCCGACTATCTTATCCTAGCCGCTCTAGCTTCCTGCACCCTCTACGGCTGCTCATCGTCCATATCTTGCCGGAGGATGGATTCGGCATAGGCGAGGAGTTTGTCGCGCCTGTCGGCGGGCACCTGCTTGGCTTCCAGGTATCGTTCCAACAACTCGCGCGGGGTGGAGTTGGCAATCTCGCTGGCGGTGCCGAGACGCAGCCGCGTGGGCCGCTCCACATCCCGCGCGATGGCCGCGACGTGCGACGCCTCGCTCAAGAGCGTGCGAATCTCGCGGGGGTCCAGGTGCCCCTCGTTCTCGACTGTCGCTTTGAGAATCAGTTTGACTACGGCGTCTTTTATGTTGGCCTTCGCCAGCCGCTCGCGGATGACGGGCATGGGGTCGTCGGTGTTCCGGAGGTCAATCTCAATCTCGCGGAAGGGTCGCGTGGGCGTCTCCACGAACTGCCAGCGCGTCGGCCCGTCGCCAATTTCTGCCACGATGAAGCCTTTGGCCTCGTCGGCCTCGCCAAAATCAATTCGCTCGATGGAGCCGCTGTAGATGACTGGCGGCTGCTGGTTAAGCACCTGATGCTTGTGGATGTGGCCGAGCGCCACATAGTCGTAGCGCGGGTCTTTCAAAATGGAGGGGCTGATGAGCAGGTCCTGCCCACCCATGACGCTCCGCTCCGTCCCGAAGACAGCGCCCGGCACGGTTCCGTGCGCGACGAGGATGGCAGGCTGGTCGTCGTCTACTTTACTCGCCAGCCCATCCATAATCTTGAGCAGACTCTGCTCCATCTTCTCCCGGACCTCGTCGTTCGTCAGCCCCAGGTACTCCTCACGCGCCATCAGGTGACTGCGCGTTACCCACGGGAGCGAGACTACCTGGACGGTGCCGTTCTTTGTCTCGATTCGACAATAATTCGGACGGCCCGACACGGTCATGAAGGGGAGTTCCAGGGTATGAAAAATCTCGATGGCGTGCGCCCTCTGCACCGCGTTCGGCAGGTCGTGGTTGCCGACGAGGAGGAAGACTGGCACCTGTGCCGCGCTCAAGCGCCGGATGCGTTTGGCGAACTCGCGCTGGTGCGTGGGAGAGGGGTCGCGGTTCTTGAATGCATCGCCCGCGAAGACGACGAGGTCCACCGCCTCGTTGATGGCGTAGTCCACTACGAAGTCGAAAGCGCGGAGGAAATCCATCAGGCGCGTGCTCAGGCCCGTCTCCGGGTCCAGCCGCCCGTAGTTCTCGACGCCCAGGTGAAGGTCAGCGAAATGAAGAATGCGTATCACAGAACAAGTTCCTCTGTACCGTTGTGGCTCGTCGTCTCAATCCAGCACCACCAGATCTGCTATCTCGGCCATGATGGCGTCGCCGATGCCGCGCACTTCTGATAGCTGCTCGATAGCGGTAAATGGCCCATGCTCGTTGCGATACTCGATGATGCGCTCTGCCAATGATGGGCCAATGCCGGGCAGGGTTTCTAAATCCGCGACGGTTGCGCTGTTCAGCCGCACTGGCCCTGTTGGAACTGGCGTTGCATTGACCCCTTCGCCCGTTCCCATCTCGCTTGAAACGAGGGGCACGGGTGGCGCGGCCTCGCCCTGTTTGGGCATGTAAATCTGCATTCCATCGCGAAGCGGCGTGGCCTGGTTCAGCGCCTCGGTTGCCGCGTCGCCCGTTGACCCACCCGCTGCCGCCACGGCATCTACCACGCGGCTCCCCGGCGGTAACTCGTAGACGCCCGGCTGGGCCACTGCCCCAGTGACGAAGACCATCACGTTCGGAACGGTTGTAGGCGTCGCAGTTGGCCCGGTGGTTGTGGTTGGCTGCGGCGTGGGCAACTCCAGGGTCAGCGGCTCCACGTTAGGCGTCTGGTTCAGCACCGCAATCGTCCCGGCGATTCCCACGCCAATGAACACCCCAAGAATGATGTCCCGCGCACGCGCCGACCCTCCCGCCATCCCTCACCTCTCGCGCAACCGCAACCCTCACGCCATCACAATTGTTAAACCGTGCTCATCCTGTCGCTGCTCGGTAGTATAATGAATTCTGCCAAGAATGACAAGGGGTTTCAGGATGAATTTTTGTACACCTGTTCGCGTCTTTCCGGCCATCGCGCTTCGTCCTGACGCCCATCTATGCTATAATCTAACCAATAAATTCACCCGAACCTGCAAACAGTTCCGAGTCTGCTGGCGCGGAGTTGCGCGTCGAGCCTGAGGAGAGAATAGTGGCTGATACTGTAGTGAAATACGATGCCAGCACCATCCAGGTGCTTGAGGGGCTAGAAGCCGTCCGCAAGCGCCCTGGTATGTACATCGGCAACACCGACCTCATGGGCCTGCATCACTGCGTCTTCGAGGTCGTGGACAACTCCGTTGACGAGGCCCTGCAAGGTCACGGCAGCCGCATTGACGTGACCATCCACACCGACAGCACCGTCACCGTCCGCGACTACGCGCGCGGCATCCCCGTAGACATGCACCAGCCCAGCGGCCTCCCCGCGCTCGAAGTCATCATGACCAAGCTGCACGCGGGCGGCAAGTTCGGCGGCGGCGGCTACAAAGTCTCCGGCGGCCTGCACGGCATCGGCGTCAAGGCCGTCAACGCCGTCAGCGAGTGGATGGAAGTCAAGGTCCGCCGCGACGGCAAGCTCTACCGCCAGCGCTACGAGCGCGGCGTAGCCGTCACCCCCGTCGAAGTCATCGGCAAGAAGCTGGACAAAGCCCTTACGGGCACCGAGACCACCTGGCGCTTTGACCGCCAGATTTTCCCGGCGGAAGGGCTTGACTACAACTTCAAGACTCTGGCCCACCGCTTCCGCGACATGTGCTTTCTCACCCCCGGCCTGCAAATCAGCCTCATGGACGAGCGCACCGACGAGGAAGTGACCTACTACTTCCAGGGTGGCATTGCGGCCTTCGTCGCCTACCTCAACCGCACTCGCGCCCGCGTCCACCCCGTCATCTACGTCAAGCGCGAGGTAGACGAGGTGCTGGTCGAGGTCGCCATGCAGTACACCGACGGCTACCAAGAATCCATCCACACCTTCGCCAACAACATCAACCAGCCCGAAGGCGGAACCCATCTCACCGGCTTCCGCTCCGCCCTCACCCGCTCCATCAACGACTACGCGCGCAAGGCGGGCCTCCTCAAAGAAAAAGAGGCGAGCTTCAGCGGCGAGGACGTGCGCGAGGGCCTCACCGCTATCGTCAGCGTCAAGGTCAAGGACCCCCAGTTCGAGGCCCAGACCAAAATCAAGCTCAACAACACCGAGGTCAAGGGCGCGGTCGAGAGCACCCTCAACGAGGCCCTCGCCGCCTGGATGAACGAGAACCCCCGCGAGGGCAAGGAAATCATCAACAAAGTGCTCACCGCCAGCCGTGCCCGCGCCGCCATGAAAAAGGCGCGCGACATGGTTATCCGCAAGAGCGCCCTCGAATCCATGACCCTGCCCGGCAAACTCGCCGACTGCTCCGAGCGCGACCCGCAGAAATCCGAAATCTACCTCGTCGAGGGCGACAGCGCGGGCGGCTCCGCCAAGTCGGGCCGTGACCGCCGCTTCCAGGCCATCCTGCCCCTGCGCGGCAAGATTCTCAACGTCGAGAAGGCCCGCATCAACAAGATACTCGACAACCGCGAGGTCCAGGCCCTCATCTCCGCCCTCGGCTGCGGCATCGGCGACACCTTCGATCTAGCCCACCTGCGCTACAGCCGCACCATCATCATGTGCGACGCCGACGTGGACGGCGCGCACATCCGCACCCTGCTCCTCACCTTCTTCTTCCGCTACATGCAGCCGCTCATCGAGCACGGCCACCTCTTCATCGCCCAGCCCCCGCTCTACCTCGTCAAGGCGGGCAATGACGAGACCTACGTCTACAACGAAGAG
Organism: Ardenticatenaceae bacterium; assembly: GCA_036386615.1. Classification (GTDB taxonomy): domain Bacteria; phylum Chloroflexota; class Anaerolineae; order Ardenticatenales; family Ardenticatenaceae; genus DASVVH01. Next base: position 4,498 of record DASVVH010000384.1, on the reverse strand, counting down.
GAGAAGGACGCCAGAGTGCGCCAACTCGCGGGCAAGAACGTCAACATCCAGCGCTACAAGGGTCTCGGCGAGATGAACCCCGAACAACTCTGGCAGACCACCATGAACCCGGAGAACCGCACCCTCCTCCAGGTCACCATCGAGGACGCCGTCCAGGCCGACAAAACCTTCGACATGCTCATGGGTTCCGCAGTCCCGCCCCGCAAGCGCTTTATTCAGACGCACGCGCGGCAGGTGCGGAATCTGGACATTTAACGTTCAACAATCAGATATGCAGAAAAGTGCTTTAACAAGAAGAACCACACATGCGGTTCTTCTTGTTTTTGCATAATCACCAACAATATGGTTTAATGAAACTGGGCTAAAAGGAACAATCTGTGTTTTCGACGTTGAGTCTCCCTTGTTGTTGACTGTACACTAAGCATTTGTCGGTGGCCTAGCTAGTATCAGAAATCGTCACCAAGCCAACTTATGGAACTGTATCAAATTCCGACGCTTACTCCGAAGGACTTTCACGCTCTCTGGCTACTCCTCAGAGGCGGTATAGAGCTCTCCCCGCAGAATCAACGCATCTCTGAAGTAGTATTGAAATACTCCCATCCCAGTGATATAGAACATCTTCTAACAATTGGCGAATACTTGGGGTTGCTAATCAAACATGGAGACAGGTGGATAGCCACTGACTCAGGCACAGAATTTTGTAAGGCAATTCATTGGAGGCTTTGGGTGCCCACTAGTCGAGCAGTAAGCATATTAGAAGAACATAAGCTTCGTCATTTATTTATAGATCTGGAAGAATACGAAGCACGACCTGCTATCATCGATCTCTTTTGTGGCGTGGGTGGTTTGAGCCTAGGCTTTCGGGCTGCTGGGTTCAAGGTTGCATTAGCAATTGACAATGATAAGCAGGCGCACCAGGCATATTCGCAGAACTTCCCCGAAACGTTACCTCTCTACGAAGATATAAACAACTTTGCAAAGGAACCTCAGAAATATCTTGAGGAAGTGGGGCTTACTGCGGATCAGATTGTAGGAGTCATAGGTGGTCCTCCGTGCCAAGGATTTTCTTACCTCGGAGAGCGTTCCTCAAGAGATGAAAGGAACTTGCTTGTATCGAAGTTCATGGATGTAGTGCTGTGCATCAAACCAATATTCTTTGTTATGGAAAATGTTCCTGGCCTAGCTACGAGTGGAACGCTCCCGAAGTTTAGTACATATATTAGGAGAATCGCCAAGACAAATGGCGAGCCCGCTTCCTCAATTGTAGATAAATTACCTCTATCATCTAAGAGTGCGGTACAACGAGTGCAACGGACTAGACAGTTTCGGAAGAAATTGGTGAGCACCGCCATCAGTAGGTTCAAGTCGGAAATAGATAACCACTTTGATCGCTCAAGCCCCTTGCTTATCGATCTAGAAACCCCCATTATTTCTCTACACCAGAGGCTTCGGGCGATTCTGGTTGAGAGTGTAGAATTGAATTATGACATCTCTGCTGAGGGCTTAATGGAGAATATTGAAATAGAACTAGGAATGATAGTGCTTGCGTCTATACTTGAGTTCCTTCTTACCAACAAGCTTGTTCCTATCAAGGACGCCCAAGCTCATTTTGAGCAATTGAAGCTGTCCTTACCCAATATAGGATCGCTTTGCGAAGCGGCAACGAAGATAACTGAGGATTACGTAAATGCTCCCCCTGCCCGAATGTATAGAGGTCGAAAGTTGGGGCCCGTCCTGTTGCACCTTCTCGAAAGAGCCTCAGAGTTATACGAGATCCCAACACCTAAAGTTATAAATGCTGCATCTTTTGGAGCACCGCAGAACAGGGAGCGTATGTTTATTGTAGGCATCAGGAGAGATCTAGGAAAGACCTTTGAGTATCCCGTTCCCACACATTCAGTTGATGCAGGTGGGGATGAAAACAGCACTCCTACTGTACATGATGCACTTCATGATCTTCCCGATATAGACACAATGCCCCATCTCATTCAGGATCATGAATTCAGCGTTAAAGAACTCTCAAGGCCTGAATCCCGCTTTGCAGCTATGATGCGATGTGAGTTAGTAGAGGAAGACGACCTCTCGCTTCCCAGGGCGTCTTGGAATCCCTACTCAATGGATTCTAGTAACCGAACAACTCACGAGAGGGTAGTACAAGAGCGGATCAAGGTATTGGCCCCAGGTGGCCTAGAACGAGTTAGTCGTAAAGTCAGACTACACCGAGATCGGCTGGCTCCTACCTTGCGGGCAGGTACCAGGGAATCTAAGGGTTCTCATACAGCGGTCCGACCTATACACTACAAGTATCATCGTGTTATCTCAGTTCGAGAAGGTGCTAGACTAATGGGGTATCCAGATTGGATGACCTTTCACAAAACCAAATGGCACGGGTTTAGGTTGGTCGGCAACGGAGTACCCTTTGCCCTATCTAAGGCCATTGCCAAACAGGTCAAGAATTTAGTAGTCAAAGAGAAGCAAGATATGTCGTGCTCTACTAAGTAAAGACTGGGAGACGAAAAATGGCAGAGAATGTTGCAGCATACCCTAGCAAAGCCTTCTTTGTGTCCATGCTTACTCGTGACATTGAATTGAAGGATGCTATATTGGATCTGTTGGATAACTGTGTTGATGGAATCATGCGCCAATTACCAACGGACGTATTGGAGAACTCGCCTACACCGTACACAGGCTTCTGGGCCAGAATAAATGCCTCACCAGAGTTCTTCTCGATAAAAGACAACTGCGGAGGGATTCCCAAGGAGGTTGCGAAGGAAAGCGCCTTTAGATTAGGGCGTGCCGATTTGAAGCGAGATCAAGATATTCCTACAGTCGGAATGTACGGTATAGGAATGAAACGCGCATTATTCAAATTGGGGAGACACTCAGAAGTGTGCTCGCAGCATGAACGTGATCAATATTGTGTGACGATACCGCCAGAATGGTTAGACGATGATAATGACTGGAATCTGGATATGGTCGACGCAGAAGACCGCATGGATGAAAACGGTACTCGGATAGTTGTTACAGAGCTACACCCGTCTATAGCAAGGCAGCTTGATCCAGACAAGCACAGATTCCTCTCTGAGCTAAGGGCCGAAGTATCAAATCTGTTCGCACTTATTATAAAGAAGGGATTTACGGTATATCTAAACAACGCCAGGATTGAGCCAGCCAATCTTGATATACTTGTACCCTCCGATTTTAACCAGAGGACAATCAAACCGTACGCGTATAAGGCAACCATTGATGATGTAGATATTGAGTTGGTCGTAGGTTTCTATAGAGAGTTGGCTTCCCAGATTGAGATTGACATGGAAACTGAGGATGAACAGCATATCCCCAGGCGGACGAGTGATAATGCAGGCTGGACTGTAATCTGTAATGACCGAGTTGTTTTGAGCCGTGATAAGACACCTATAACAGGTTGGGGCGTACGCGATATACCAAAGTATCACAACCAATTCATAGCTATTGCGGGCGTTGTGCAGTTCTCTAGCAACAACTCCCTGCAATTACCCCTCAACACCACTAAACGCGGCCTCGACACTTCTTCCTTTATATATTGGCACACGTTGGATTATATGATGGATGGTCTAAAAATGTTCACAAGCTTTACTAATAAGTGGAAAGGACGTGAAACAGAAACTAATGATGATTTCAGCAAGTTGACCCTAAGGAGCGCCACAGAAATAGCTGACTTTATTCCGCTAGAGTCTTGGAGTAAGGTGAGACGCGGTCATGATAGTGAACTGCGGTTTATACCTGACCTCCCCACCCCACCCACTGAGAAGACGACCCGGCGCGTTTCCTTCGTGCGGCTCAAGGAGGAAATTGAACTACTCGGAGACTTCTTCTTTGAGAACCCGCAAGCAAGTCCTGCTGAGGTTGGGAATCGTTGTTTCGACAGAGCGCTTGAAGAGGTGAAGAAGGAATATGAGCGGTGAAAATGTTGCGTACAATTTGCGGCCTAACAAGTTCGTGGAAAGACAACTCTTTGTCGAGCTGTTGAGTAAACTAGGCGTTTCTCTTTCACCTGCCAAGTACATCTACATCTCATTAGGAGGATTACAGCTGGAAGATCATAGATTGATGCATCACAGCTTAGGTATAAATGCTCTCATGTCAATTGAGTCTGATTTCGTGACTTACCAGCGGCAACTTTTCAATCTTCGCCCCTCCTTTGTTAATTGCGAGTGTATGTCGACTGAGGATCTTGTGAACGACTTTGACAGGTACGCCGATCTGCACAGTGACAAGCAATTTATAATATGGCTTGACTACGCTGATGCCAGCAAACGAGTTGTACAACTTACTGAATACGCGGCGTTGCTTAGTAAATTGCAGGTCGGCGACATCCTGAAGATCACCATGAATGCAAATCCCAGAACGCTAGGTGCGGAACAAAGAAAGGGAGAAGAATATGAGGATTTGCTGAAGCGCCGTCTGGGAAACTTGAAGTCTCAATTGAATAAATACCTTCAGGTACAACCTCCAGTAC
>DASVVH010000383.1:0-10551 GCA_036386615.1 Ardenticatenaceae bacterium | reverse complement strand
CTTCCGGCAGGTCGGGGCGGCTGCCCTCCACGAGCCGCGCGTCGGCGAAGTTGCGGAAGTACCAGCGCGGAGCGTAGCCGAGTGTTGACTGGATACCGAGCGGGATAGCCGCCGGATTGCGGTAGCGTTCGATGGAGAGTTGGGCCAGCGCCGCCGCGCCTGTGCGGAGGTCGGTGCTGCTCGGCTGGACGACGAGCGGTTCGCGGGGGTCCGCGCCGCGCACGAGGCTGAGGCCCCATGCGCTCGAAAGAGAGACGAGAGAGAACAGGAGGAAGAGAGCCAAGCCCACAACCCGCAGCGCCGGTTTGCGCCCATAGCTCTGCCAGACGAGTATCGCCGCCGCGACAAACATTCCCAGCGCCACCACCACGCTCAACACGCCGACGAACTGGACTGAACTGGCGAGATAGGCGGTGACGTTAATCCAGATGTAGAGGACGAGGACGGCGCTGAAAGCCACGAAGAGGCCGTCAACGCGCCAATCTCCCTCGGCAGCCACCGACTGCCACAGCGCGACGACGGCAGCGCCGCCGAGGAGGGCCAGGGGCACTACCACGAAGAGCAGGCCGCCGGACCAGCCACTGTTGAGCAGGGTGGTGGGGACGATAGTAATAGCCGCCCAGAGCAGCCCAAAAGCGGCCCACCGGAGCCGCACCGCCGCCAGTTGTGAGCCGCCGATGATTCCAGCGAGGAGGGCCAGTGCCTCGTAGAGCAGGAGGACAAGGGCGAAGGGGAGCACCAACGGGGGCGAGCCAAAGAGCGCCTGCACCCACCGCACGGGGAGATTCAGCGCCGCGCCGAGGCCCGCGAGATTGATGAGGAATCCGGTGGAGGCCAGCAGGAAGGCGAGGAGCGCCACCGCGCCGTAGCGGGCAAACTCCGGGTTGGAGGGGCGCTGTGAAGTAGACTCTGATACATCTGTGTCAGAGTCTACGCGGCGGGAGGGCCAACGTTCCCAGGCCCAAAAGAGCGCGCCCGCCGCCAGCACGGACCAGAAGCCGGGGCTGCTGGCGAGGCCAACCCCCAGAGCAACGGCGGCCAGAACAGCATCTCGCGCCGCGCCCCAGCGCCACCAACGAGCAACACCCGCGACCAGCAACACCGCGCAGAGCGCGGCCCACACCTCGCCCGACGCCTGTCGGCTCCAGAAGAGGGCGGTGGGCGAGAGAAGCAGGAGCAGGCTGGCCGCGAGAGCGTGACCCCGGCCCAGGAGCGGTCGGAGGAGCCAGGGCGAGAGGACGAGCAGCGTGCCGCCAATGGCCTGCGGCAGGCGGGCCGTCGCATCTCCCGCGCCGAAGAGGGTGAAGAAGAGGGCGTCCAGGTTCCAGGCCAGTGGGTCCGGCGTGAGGGGCAGACCATCGAGCAGAGCACCGGACGAGGCGGGGGCCAGCCGCCACGCCCGGAGCGCCAGCGCCGCCTCGTTCTCAGAGAGGGGCCAGCGTGCAAGGTCGAAGAGGCGTAGCCCCAGCGCCACAATGCCCAGCAGGAACCACAGGGCCGTCTCCAGCGTCAGAAACTGTGAACGGGGGATAGAAGCCACCTCTACCGCTTCAAAGGTGGGCGGCGGTGAAGTATCAAGAGTCAAGGTCATTCGGGATGCGGGATGCGAGATATGGGATATGGGATAACGGCGGGATGTAAGATGTAGGACATAAGATTATGGCAATCATGCTGGCGTAGGCTGTTCTTGAAAAGTTCTTTGCGGCTTTGCGCCCTTGCGTCTTTGCGTTATGCCGTAATCCGTCGCCGTAAAGTCGTAAGCGGTCGTCGGTCGTCGGTCGTCAGCCGTCAGCCGTCTATCGCCCGTAAATCGTGACGCTGCCCTGCTGGAAGACGGGCGTCATGAACTCGTTGAACTTTTCTAGCTGCCGCCCGGACAGGCCGTACTTCTCGATTTCGAGGGGCGTGACGGCGACGTAATCAATGTTCCACTGGTCCAGCAGCACACGGGCCAGCGCGGGGTCGGTGCTCTGGTAGATATTCTGGATGACAGGCTCGCGGAGAGCCACCTCGTCGTAGGTGCCGCGCCACTGAAGCTCGTGCGCGCCCCAGCCTACGAGCGTCGAGTGACCCGTCCACCCCGCGAGTGCGCTGTGCTCAGAGTTGTATTGGTCGCCGGGACGCTCCAGAATGACAACCTGACCGGGCAGGCTGTTGAGCCACTCGATAGCAGCGAAGCGGTCTGGATTGCTGGCCTGCATCCAGTAGCGGCCATCCCAGTGCGCAGGGCCGTTGAAGTTGGCTTTCGAGGTGAGCGCCGCCGCCGGATACCACATGGAGGCGACGACCAGCAGGCCGACGAGCGCCAGCCAGGGCACGCGGAGCAGCGTCGGCGCGCGGCGGGCCAGATAGACGAGGCCAAAAACGCTGGCGATAGCCATCAGGGTCCACGCCTGATAGTAGAGCTTGAAGATGGTGTTCATCCGGCCAGGGAAGCCATCCTCGATGTAGAATATCTCGCTGCCCATCGTGAGCAGCAGGGCAATCGCGGTCAGCCCCAGAGCGAAGAGGAGCGAGGATTCGCCAAGGAGAGAGATGGGTCTGGGCGCTTCCTCCAGCGCCACATCTTCCAGAACGGCGGCCTGACTCCCGCCCGCGATGGCGGGGCGCGTGGGCACCATCTCGGCGGACGGCTCGGTTGCCCTCGCACCGCCGGGCATGAGCGCGCGCACCCGCGCCCACAGCGCGAGCAAAGTGAGGATGAGCAGGAAGGCGACCATCGCCGTCGTCCAGCGCTGCGCGGCGAGACCCGCGACGAGGGGCAGCCCCGCGAGTTGGGCAATCGCAAGCGGCGTCGGATCCTCGTCACCCGTCAGCGCGATAAGGCCGAATGGGATGAGTACCCAGAAGGCAGCCATCATCAGGGCCTGCACACCCTCGTTCACGCCGGAGCGGAGCAGAAAGAAGAGCGCGAAGCCGTCAATCACCAGCATCGCGGTGATGACTGCAACCGTCCGCCCTGAAACCGTCCGCAGCGTCTCGGCCACGCGGCGGGCCTGCGAGAGGACAAGGGGCACGAGGACGAGCCAGAATAGGCCGAACATCAGCAGGTAGTGCTGCGGGAGCGTCGAGAAGGGCGAGAAGCGAATCCCTTGCGCCTGGGAGCGGAAGCCAACGGAGAATGGCAGGGCCAGCAGCATCGCGCCAAAGATACGCAGCACCGCCGCCTTGAGCCAGCCCGTGAGCGCCGGGCGCAACGAACCCGGCGGCGCGGCTACGAGAGCCGCCACAAGCCACGTCCCCAGCAACACCGCCGCGAGGGTGGGGAAGTCCCAGGTGTTCATCATGTAGAGCGCGCCGAGCAGCACAGCAGCCAGCCCCAGCGCCAGCCGTCCCAGCCCGTCACGCGGGGCCGTCCAGCTTTCCGGCGGGAGCAGCACGCCCTCACGCTGGCGGGCGGCGAGCGAGGCGAACGCACCGCGCAGCCCGTTGAGCGCCACCGTCACGCCGAGCAGCACGAAGGGCAGGGCGAGGACGTGCGGGTGCATGTCCCCTAGTAAGAAGGAGAAGAATGGGAACTCGTCAATGACCTCGATTCGTCCACCGTCCGGCCCAAAGTCGGAGAGGGTACGTGAGGCAGCCCACCACCACCAGGAGCGCGAGGCGCGCTCGCCCGTCGCGGGGTCAATGGTCAAATCGTTGATTCTGGCCCACTGGAAGAGGGCGTTCGGCCCCATGCTCCGGTCATAGAGCATCGTCAGAACGCCCGTGAGGTTGCTGATGCCGAGGAGGAGCAACGGCCCCAGGAGCGCCACCAGCATCGCGCGGGGACGGGGGGAGCCTTCCGGCGCGGTCTCGCCCGCGATGAGGTTGTAGCCGAGGCTGAAGACGCCGAGGGAGGCCATCGCCGCGAGCGAGGTGAAGGCGAGATTGTAGGCGATGCCAGAGATGACGCCGTTCAGCGCGGCCACCTGCGCCATGATGAGGTAGCCGAGGTAGTAATACGAAATGGCGAAGCCACTCAGCCAGGGGTCGTTCGGGGGAATCTCGCCGCCGCGCCGAATGGCATTGAAGAGAGCAAAGTCCATCGGCTGCTCGGTGTGCGCGATGCCGTAGCTCTCGTGGATGCGGTACCAGACCCAGAAGGCGAAAGCGGCGAGGAATAGCACCTCTTCAGCAATCAGGAGCGTGCGATGTTCGCGCAGCCAGAGCCGCAACGGTTCCCAGCCCCCGCCCCAACGATGCAGCGCCCAGACACCCACCCCGAAGAGCGCCACCAGCCCCGCGATGCCACTCCCCGCACTGAGCCGGAGCAGCCCGAAGCTGCCCGCCAGCCAGACGGCGAAGCCGACCAGCAGCAGGCCGAGGGGCCTAAGCAGCCCCCAGCCTCTATCCGGCAGGTGGCGGAACCACGTCCACCCCAGCGGCAGCGCCGCGAGGCCGAAGAGGGCGAGGGTGAGATACCAGAGCGCAAATGAAAGCATCAGGCTAGGCGATGTGAGATGTCAGATGTGGGATGTGAGATGGACAATGAAAAACTCATAGCTCTCTCGCTGTGCATCTCATATCTCCTATCCCATATCTCATATCTCATTCAGTGACTCGATAGATTTGGACTTCGGGATTCTCGTAGACGAGATCCCAGTAGGTGCCCCGGCCTGCCTCGAACTTGGCGATGCCTTCGGGTGTGGCGTAGGCGCGTTCGAGAGGGCCAACGACGATGTAGTCGCTGTCGTATTTCAACAGGGTCTCGTGAGCGCTGGCGGCGTCAGGGTTGTTGTAGATACCCTGCTGCACGTCGGTCACGCGCTCCATGATTCGCTCCGGTTGGGCAGCGGCGCGCTGCTGCTGCTGGTGCCAGTGCCACCCGACGATGGCGGGGTTGCCCGTCCACATGGCGTAGCGGCTGCCCCAGCCGTAGAGCTTATCCCACGTCTGCATCTCGGCGACGACGGGCGAGCCGGGCACGTTCTCCTGCATCCAGCGAATCGCCTCCGCATCCCACTTGAGAGGAATCTGCACGGGGGCACCCGTGTTGCGGTCGGCCTCTTGAATGACAGCATTTTCCATAAAGGCCGCGCCATTGAGCGTCGCGCCAACGGAACGGTCAAAACGGTCATTGATTTTGGCGTGGGTGGCGAAGATGGGATAGAGCAAAGCGACGCAGAAGAGCGTCACGAAGCCCGCCTGCCAGACGAAGCGCCATTCCGGCAGCCAGCGCGGCAGGTGCCGCGCCACGAGCGCCGCCGACAGCACGGCGGCGATGCCCCACAGCACCCACACCTGAAGGTAGAATTTGAAGACGGTGTTCATCCGGCTGATGTCGCCCTTGAGCACGACCAACTCGACGGCGAGGGTGAGGCCGAGGCCAAGGATGACGAAGAAGAGCACCATCTGCCAGAGCGACTGCGGGCGTTCGCGGAAAAAGAGCGCCAGCGCGAAGGCGAGCAGCGCCAGCGTCAGCGCGGGCACGGCCCAGCCAATCAGAAGCAGGAAGAGCGCGACGCCCATTGCCAGCGCCAGCGCATATCGGGCAGAGGTGGTGCCCGGCGTGGGCCGCACGAGGCGCGCGTGGAGTTCCCTGGCCCGCGCGCCGCGCGTCAGGTGGCGCAGGTTATAGCGGGCGATGCGGACGGCCCCGTTATGGCCGCGCCCGTAGACAAAGTCGCTGACGAGGCCGAAGAAGATAGCGAACAGAAAGAGGCCATGCACCGTCAGGTAGTCAATGATTCCCGTGCGGCTGCCCCGCCACCGTTCAACGCTCGTGTACGCTGAGGCGTTATTGGCGTGGAAGGGCTGGAAGAGCAGGTAGCCCAGCCCCAGAACCAGCGCCCACCGCCACAGCACCGCCACCACGCCGCGCGCGGTAATCGCGCCCGCCTCACGCCACTCGCGCAGGCCCAGCCCGGCGAAGGCGACGAGCGCGTAGGTGGGGAAATCCCAGGTGTTCGTCGGCCAGAGCACGCCCAGCGCCAGCGCCAGCAGGAAGAGATGCAGCCCCTCGGCGACCCGGCTCCGCCCGCGCTGCGGCGCGCGGAGGAAAGCCAGCGTGAGGCCAATCGCCAGCACCGTGAAGGGCAGCGCCATCATGTGCGCGTGCAGGTCGGCGTAGAGGAAAGTGAACCAGGGCATCTCCGTAATCGGCCCCGCCTCGCCCGGCAGGTGCGAGATGACGCGGGTCGGGTTCCAGTAGGGCCACTCCATGCGGCCCGGCAGTGTCTGCCCGTGCAGAATCATCCCGCGCACGAGGCCATCCACCGACTTCACAGCGAGTTCCAGCCCAGGAATACCGCTGCGGAATGACGAGGTGCTGAGGTTTCTCAGCCCATTCGCCAGCACCTCCAACTCGCCAAGGTTGCCGAGCACCGACACAAACACCGCCGCCAGCAGCGCGAAGCCAAAGGTTGTCTTACCAAATGGCAGCCGCGAAGCACCTGCTGCTTCGCCCCCCTCTCCGTCCTCCGTCCTCCGTCCTTCGTCCTTCGTCCGTGCAAGCGGCACCAGCAGCGCCAGCGCCGCCGCCCACACGCCCGCCGCCATCATGGCGAAGAGCGTCGGAAGCGCGAGATTGTAGGCGATGGCGGGGACGATGCCCGTGAACTTCACCAGCAGCCCCACCAGCACGAAGCCAAAGTAGTAATAGTTGATGTAGCCACCCGCGAACCAGGGGTCCATCGGCGGGAAATAGGTGCTCTTGACAATGGCGTTCAGATAGGCGAAGTCCATCGGCTTCTCGCCGCCCAGGTCCGGGTGCCACAGGTCCGGGTTGGCCCAGCGCACCGCCAGCAGCAGCAGGAAGAAGGCCCAAAAAATCGCCTCGGCGGCAAGGAAGAGCCGCCGGTGCGCCCGCCATCCCTCCCGCAGGAAGTCCGGGACGGAGAGGCCGCGACTACGCGCCGCGAGCCACAGCAGCGCCACGCCACCCAGCCCGACGAGCACCATCGCCAGGAAAATACCGCCTGCACTGAAGGTCACGAGGCGGAAGCTGGCAAGCAGCCAGACGAGCCACCCCACGAGCAGCAGGCCAAGCGGCTTCGCGAAGCCGAGGCCCCGTTCCGGCAGGCTCCGCGCGGCCACCATCAGGTAGGGCAGCGCCAGCAGGCCAAGCACCTCAAGCAGCAGCGCCCAGACGAGCACGGGCACCCGGTTCTGAATCGAGGCGCGGTTGAAGAGGCTCGACCACGTTCCGCTCTGCTGGTACGTCTGCCACGTCGCCGCGTCAAAGGTCAGCGTGTGAGTCTCGCCGCCCGTGTCCGTCCACTGCTTCGCCGTCAGCCGCGAGATGTTGGTCCAATCCACGCCCTCCATCAGGATGTCGCGCGCCGTCTCTCTATCGTAGTCAGCCGTCTTGCGGAAAATCTGCACGCGCGGGTGGTCGTAGACGCTGAACGCCTCCTCCGCCGAGAACTGGTCGTCGAGTTCAATCCCAAAGAGTTGCGGCCCGGAGGTGAAATCAGCCACCCGCTCGAAGCCCAACTCGCCGGAGAAGAGCGCCTGATAGTAGTTAACCGTCATCGGGAAGCGGGCGGGCAGCCGCGCCGTCGAACCGTAGAGGCGGTTCGAGACCGTCACGATGTACTCGGTCTCATCCAGCCAGCCGAGCGCCGTTTCAAGCTTGACCGCGTTGTCCTCGTCGTACCAGTTCAGGGAGCCGTCGGTTTTGACCTCCCCCTCCTGCGTTACATACGTCAGCCCCTGGTAAGTTCTCCATTCGGGGTTGAACTCAATCATGTAGATGGGAAGCCCCTCGTCGAAGTGCTCGAAGCCGACGATGGAGCCACTGGGTATGTTTTCGACGAGCCACCGCGCCGCCTGAACGTGGGTGTGCGGGCGGGTGTAGATGCTCGTGAAGGCGAGCGCGTAGAGCAGGGTGCCGCCCACGACGAGCGCCGCGACGATACCCGCCTTGGCCCGTGTCCAGGCGAAGAGGCCCGCGACCCTGGCCCCAACCTCCTCCGGTTTGGTCCGGTCCCACAGCCAGACGAGGAGCCACGCCGCCAGCATCACGAGCATCGGGTAGATGGGCAGGAAGTAGCGCAGCGACTTCACCCACTGCGTGCCCTGGTGAAGGAAGAGCGTTATAACCCACACCACCGGAACGAGGTGAACCCAGCGATTGCGCCGCACCATCTGTGCCGCCGCCGTGCCCCAGCCTGCCCACGCCGCGAGGCCGAGCGGCAGCCCCATGCCCCACAGCAGCATGTTCTTGAGCGGGAAGACGATAGGCGTGCGGTTGGCCCACTGGAAGCCCCAGGGCGGGTCCGCCTCGCCCGTCACCTGCCCCTGAACCTCGTGCATGTGGCCGAGCCAGCGCGGACTCAGGCCGAAGTCGTAGACGTTCGGCCCCGAAAAGGCGTAGGGCTGGAAGATGCGGAAGGCGACCAGCGTCACGAGAACCGCGACGCCGAAGCGGAGAATTAACTGCTCCAGGAAGGCTTGCGGGAACCTTCCTTCCCTGCGCCATTCTTCCACGAGCTTGTAGAGGCCAACCGCGCCGAAGACAACAGCCAGCGTGTAGACCGACGCTTTGGTGGCGAGTGCCGCGCCGAAGAAAAGCCCGGCCAGCGCGTAGACGCGGATGTGCCCCGCGCCCTCGCTCTTGAAGATGCGAATGAGCCAGTAAACCGTGACCGCTACGAAGAAGGTGACGATGTTATCCACCACCCAGAAGTGCGAGTGCTGGATGGGGAGAACGGTGATGGAATAGAGAAATGCCGCCAGCAGCGCGATACGATGGTCGTTGTAAAGGCGGCGGGCGATGAGGAAGAGGACGAGGAGCGTGCCCAAATCGAAGAGGGCGGAGACGGCGCGGCCCACCAGATAGCCGCGCCCGTAGCTGTGCCAGGGAGTCTCGGTGGGGTCGGAAAGTGCAACGGCATTAAGCACTTGCGTGACGCCCTTGACGATAGTGATAGACAGGTCGCCGTAGAACCAGGCGAACTCGTTGTTACGGGGGTTGAGCGTTGAGGTCTGCTCGTTGAGGTACTCGCCGAAACTGCTAGGCCACTGCACCCGCTCGATGACCATCGTCAGGTGGCGCTCGTCGGGGTGGCGGTGCGTGCCCTGGTCCCAGTTCAACCCCGTGAAGCGGAAGAGAGCGGCCATCAGGACGATGGCAGGCAGCCAAACAGGAACCATCGAGCGCGCCGAGAGGAGCGCACCTATGCGTCGGAGCACCTGTTGAAGGGAGAATTGGCGTCTGGTTTCTTCTTGCGCGGCGGGGCGACCCGGTAGCGTTGATTCACTCATCCCAAAACCCTCGTCCAAAACAAACGGGGGCGAGTGCCGGACGGCGGTCGTCCCCGTTTGTCATTTTGTACCACAATCAGGGTACGAGATGCAAATTTGCTTCCTCTTTTGCCGGACCCACCCACTACCGTTTCACCGTCCTTCGTCTTATCGCTAGCTTACGATTCCGGTGTCTCGGTGGATGCGGCGCTCTCTGCCGATGCGATGTAATCGGTTGAGATGGGAATGCGGCAGTTGGGGCAGGGCATCGTTCGTTGGAAGCCCTGGGGCCGTTGAACGTTCACACTCTTATGGCAGTGCGGGCAGGTGAGGCGGACGTGCCCGGCTCGTTTCTTCGCCATGAGGCTATCTCCTTATCGTTCCTGCTGGGCGGGAGGGAAGGCCACTCAGGTGGGTTCACTCGCCCGGCTCAAGTCGGGGATTATGTCATGAAGGGGGAGTGCTGTCAATGTGATGTAAGGAGGAATACAAAGCTGTGTCAAAGTCGGATAAGGGAACGAGGAGAAGGAGCAAGAAACAGGCTGCACGGGAGCTAGGCCAGTATTGGCCAGTAACGGCCAGTACTGGCGAACAAAAGGCGGCCAGTATAGCGACAGGTAGCTGCTTCGTACCTGTAAAGCACATTACAAGCTACGGGGCTTTGGCATAGCCCTACGGAGGCATGGATAGATGCAGGTTATTAACAAAGCTGCTGGTATGAAGAAGGTCTAATACCAATTGAACATAGAGGTGGCACAACATGGGGAGTCAGAGGGGACATGAACTCCCCTCCGGGGAGTGGCGAAACTATACGGGGTCCCCAAGCGGTGCTCAGACCGCTTGGGGTGAATAGCCGGGGGTGGAGCGGAGCGCAACCCTCGGCGGCACCCCACAGTTTGCGCCACTTTTACGATGAATTGGTATAATCATTTGCGTTGCGGCAAGGTACTGACCCTGCAACGATGAAGGCTCGTCCAGTCAACTGGACGAGCCTTCGTCTGCTCCGGGCCGAGTCGGAGCGTTGGTTATGGACGCCCTCGCGGCGGCCCCGGTGGTTCGTGGGGCGGCCCTGGTGGGGTGGACGGTGGCTCCGGCGGGTCGGAGGGCGGCCCTGGATTGTCTGGTGGGTTCCCATTGCCCGGCGGCGTCGCGGGCGGGCCAGGATTCTCCGGCGGGTTCCCATTACCGGGCGGCGTCGCAGGAGGGCCAGGATTCTCCGGCGGGTTGCCGTTGCCCGGTGGCGTCGCGGGCGGGCCGGGCGGCTCGTGCGGTGGCCCAGGCGTCCGTGTCGGCTCAGGCGTCTCCGTTGGCTCAGAGGTCTCCGTCGGCTGAGAAGTCTCCGTTGGCGATACGGGTGTACGGGTCGGCGGCACTCGCGTATTC
>DASVVH010000382.1:0-3922 GCA_036386615.1 Ardenticatenaceae bacterium | reverse complement strand
GCGCCTCTCTGTGTGCTCGTAGCTAGCCGGGCGAGTGCTTCCTGCGGGGCCAGGTTAGCGCGGGTTCAGGGAGCGCGCCGTCTGGTACTCGGCAAGCGGCTCGTCGGAGCGACCCAGCGCCTCGAATGCCTCACGGCCTCGGCGAGTCGCCCGTGCCGTTGATCAGGCCCTGAGCGCCGCCCACGTGTTTCTACCGACTATACCATCAACGACTAGCCCTCTTGCCTCCTGGAACGCCTTGACTGCGACCAGAGTCCTATCTCCGAAATCCTTGTCTACCGCTAACACCGATGGCGTGACTCCAGAGCCATTGAGTAAATTTTGGAGTTCTGCGACTTTATTTCCGAAGTGCCCGTGTTGTAATACCGGGTCCCTCTTGAATCTTCCATCATCGTGCCACTGTTGCATCCTCTCGAGACTAATCTCGAAATGCATGGCGTCTTCGTGAGGGAACTCGGCACCCCAGTACCAACCATGACGGTTGAAGATCGAGGAGATCTCTAGTAACTCAGGGAAGGTTCTCCCATTGCCAGGGGGGTCTACCCGACCATCTACTTTGAGGTCTACGGCGATACCCCACGAATGATTGCTCGTGTTGGGGGAGTTGGCTATCCGCCTGACACAGAGCATCCCTGAAGTACCCAATCTGTTATGCAATGCGGGATCGCCCCGTTTAATCTCAGCCATCACGTCTGCCAGCGAATCAACGGCTGGTTGCAGCCCCGTTACTTTGAAGGGTCCTACATTCCTTCGTACTATCAACGAGTCCAAGAGACGATTCGTTACTGCAAAACACGGCCCTCCGGAGACATGAGGGGGAAGTGGTTCACTTCGAGGGCTGCCCAGCATCTGTCGCAATCTGCTTGGTCCTATTGGATTCAGCCCCGGATTGAGTTCGTTGGGGTGCGGAATGGGTATGTCTGCCACAATAACCTCCTAGGAAGGGTTTGGCGCAGGCGGCGTAGAAAGACGCCCGCACATGCGAAGGTAAACGCACCTTAAGCTTATATGGCCTGCATGGCCGCTGTCAATCCCCCTACCAGCGGTCCGTGCATGGCTATCATGTATTATCTTTGTTGTCCTTGCCCACCTATAGTTCCTGGCTCAATAGGCAAAAACGCGGGAGGCTCCTGGCATGGAGCCTCCCGCGTCTTGCCATGTGCTAGTAGAAGTAGCGTTAGCCGTTGACACCCAGCCGGGCGAGTGCTTCCTGCGGGGCCAGATAGCGCGGGTTGAGGGAGCGCGCCGTCTGGTACTCCGCAATCGCCTCGTCGGAGCGGCCCAGCGCCTCCAATGCCTGCCCGCGCAGGTAGTGAATCTCCTCGACCAGTGTGCCCACGTAGGGCCGGGTCAGTTCCAGCGTGCGCTCGTGCTGGCCCGCCGCGTTGTACGCCTCGAAGATGGCGAACTGGTCCCACAGCAGCCGTTCGGGGATGCCGAGGTCGATGGACTCCTCGAAGGCCGCCACCGCGCCTGCCGGGTCGCCCATGCGGAGCCGCGCCGTGCCCAGGTTGAACCAGTCGTACACGTCCCCGCGCGTGGCGACCTCCTCCTCGGAGCGGCGCAGGTTGGACTCCCACATCGCGCTGTGGTCCCAGTGCTCCTCGCCGACGATGGAGCGCACCAGCGCTTCCTGTTCGGGGCGGTAGACCGGAATGTAGAGGCGGTTGAAGGCGCGCCACCAGCGGTCAAACTCCTCCTCGTTGTAGCGCACGTTCGGCCCGGTGTAGGAGTCGTTGACGATGACGACGCCCGCCGCCTGGTCGTAGCCGCGCATCATGCGGTAGTGCCCGGTCAGCGGGTCGTCGTGCCGCTCCAGCCACTGTTCCAGCACGACGGGGATGTTGTTGGCGACGAGCGTCTGCACGGTTGCCAGATCACCGCCGACGATGGCCCTCCCGCGCATCCCCTGAGACTCCATGTAGGCGACCAACTCGGCGGGGGAGACATTCTTGTCGGTGTCCGCACCCTTCGTCATTGGTGCGATGTCGTACTGCGTGATGGGCAGGCCGTAGTAGGAGAGCGCCATCGCCGCCGAGGTGGGGCCACAGTTGTTGAGCCGTTGATACTCGTGCATCACGTTCTCAAGGTAGAACTGCGGCGGCGCGGCGGCAATCTGGACCTCCGGCGTGGCCGTCGCCTCAAGCGTCGCCGTTGCTTCCGGCGTGGAGGTCGCCTCCGGTGTCTCCGTCGGCTCCGGCGTTTCGGTGGCTTCGGGCGTCTCGGTAGGCTCCGGCGTTTCCGTTGCCTCCGGCGTCTCGGTGAAGGTTGGCGCGAGCGTTGCCGTCGCGGGGATAGTAAAAGTCGGGGCCATCGTCGCGGTAGCGCGCTCGGCAGTGGCCGTGGTCAGCGCGGCGATGGGCACTTCCTCGACGGCGGGGCTTGCACAGGCGGCAAGCAGCAGGGCCAACAGAAGTAGCGACAGAGAGAGATGTTTTCTGTTCATGGGTATATAAGGTAGTCGTCAGAGGCGAAGTGTCAAAAAAGCAGGGCACACGGGGGAGCGTGTGCCCTGCAAAAAACACTGACCTGCCGGGTGATAGAACTGGCCAGAACTACACAGGCAGGTGAAGGGTTCTCGCAAAAAGAAGAAGCAAGTGGCGTGCCACCACAAGAGAATTCAAAATGCAAAGTTCAAAATTCAAAATGAACGGCCTCCTCCTGAAGTGCGGGTGTCTCACCCATCGTTTGGCGTTGCCGTGACCGTCCACCGTCTTTCGTCTTTCGTCTTTCGTCTTTCGTCTTTCGTCCTCCGTCCTCCGTCCTCCGTCCTCCGTCCTTCGTCTACCGTCCTCCCCCCGCTTTTGCCCTCGTCTTTTTCTCTGCTACGCTTGGTTTCAATTATGCTATGCACGGCAGGAAGCTGAAAGCCTGCTGAGAGGCGACTATGGATTCACGTAAAATGCTGGAACAACATACCCAGACCCTAAGCTCCCTGCTGCGCGGGGGCATCAGTCGCGGGGTTGGCCGCGCCAACACGCAGGCGGAAGACGAGGTGCAGAACTCGCTCCGCCAGCAGTGGGAGACGCAGCGCAACCTGCTGCGCCGCGTCCTGAGCGAACCGGGCGACCCCACCGAGCGGCTGTTGGAGTGGCGCGAGCGCACCTCCTCCTTCCTCGACAAGTTTCCGGAGCGCACGGGCTGGACTGACCGCGAGGGGCAGGAGTGGGAGGCCCTTCCCGTGATGGAGGCGATTGACAAGCTGCTGGAGCAGGTCGAGGCGTGGGAGAACGAGGCCGACGACTTCGAGGACTACGACGAGTAACGAACCACAGCGCACCACCGAAAGGACAGAGCAGATGAAGATTACGCTGGCGGATCGCAGCGCGATAACAGGCCCCGAAGGGCACACCGTTCGAGAGGTAGTCGGGCTGGCAACCATGAACCTTGCGAAATACAGCGTGGCGCACATCGTCGCGCCTGCCGGAGCGCCGGGCACGCCCCGGCAGAACCAGTTCGACGAGATAGTGATTGGCATTCGGGGCAGCGGCCTCGTCCGGCGCGAGCACGTTACCGATCAGGTCGGCCCGCAGGATTTGGTGCTCCTTACCTCCGGCACGCAGTACACCATCGAGGCGAGCGGCACAGAAGATTTCGAGTTCTGGGCCATCTGCGTGCCCGCCTTCCGCCCCGAATGGAGCAACGTCGGCACCACGAAGCGCGACTGGCGCGACTACCAGACCCCACGCGGCATAGACCGCCTCCGCTTCGGCTCACAGGACGAGGACGACCGACGGTAGACGGTGGACGGTGGCGGACACCAACTCCTCGTAAACGTGACGGAAAAACGAGGAGACCGCGCCGCCTGGAACTCCCCGGAGGGGAGTGGCGAAACTCGTAGATATCGTGTTGGTTGTCAAGCGGCAGTCTGCCCGTGCAAAGGGTCAAACGGTCGCCCGGACTTGAGCACACCGAAGACTAG
>DASVVH010000381.1:0-20676 GCA_036386615.1 Ardenticatenaceae bacterium | reverse complement strand
GGGGAGTTCATGTCCCCTCTGACCTCCCATTTTGTGCCACCTCTATGTTCAATTGGTATTACGCTCAGGGTGCCTCCTGCTGGCGGAGGGCACGTTGCCGGACCTCGCCGGGCAGGCTGTCCGCGAAGGGCTGCAAGCTCTCGCGGCTCGGCCCAACGGTGACGGTGACAGTCGTCGAGTCCTCGCGCTGCACGAAGATGGTCTGGTCCGGCCCCTGCCACCAGCGCGTGACGGCGTACACATCGGCCAGTGGGTCGTCCACGACGCGCTTGAAGGTCGGGCGGTGGCGCAGATAGAGCGACCACAGGTTCCAGAACTCGTCGGCCTCCGCAGCGTCGTCCCAGCGCAGCCGCAGGACCATCGCCTGCTTGCCCTCCGGCCCTTCCAGCAGCGCGTAGCGGTCGCCACCCCAGCCGTCCGAGGCGCGCGAGGCGATGGCGTGGCCCGTGAACGGCTCGATGAGTAGGTTGAGCGAGAGTTCGCCCAGCACGTCCTCCGACTGCACGGCCCAGCCCTCGCCGAGCGGCGCGAAGTCGGGCAGGGCCGTCGCCAGGGGCGGCTCGTGCTTCTCGTACTTTTCAGGGTGAAGCACCTGCTCCGTCGAGGTGGGCGGGTTCTCGAAGAGGCTGTTCACCTTCTCCCAGTCGGTCGTGCCGTCCTCGTTCTGCACCAGCGCGGCGACGAAGGCGTATCCCGTCTCGTAGGGGAAGAGAATCGTCGAGCGAACGTAGCGGGGGCTGGCTTCCAGCCGCTCCTCGTCCACCTGCGCGGCGCTGCTGAAGGCTCCCAGCAGGTCCGCCAGGGGGATTTTCCCATAGGCATAGCTGAACGAGGAATAGGTCGCCTCGCCCTCGGCCAGCGCCTGGAAGGCGCGCTGCTGGTCACTGTCCTCCGCGTCGGTGAAGCGTTCCAGACCGTAGTGCTGGTCCTGAATCGCGTGCTGGTACTCGTGCGCGACGGTAATCTCGTCCTGCACGCTGTCGCTGCGCGGGTCGCCCGTGACGAGGTAGAAGGCTCCCTTGTCCGGCTCGTAGAAGCCCGCCACGTCGCTGACCGACGCCGACTCCTGAATCTCCGCCAGCGACTCTTCCGGCGGGATGAGGCCGAGCAGCTTGTAGAGCGATTCGACGGCGCGCATCGCCTCCTGCGTGCGGGCATCGCTGCCATCCTCGGCGAAGCGCTCGGCCAGCGCCTCGCGCGGAATCGTGTTGAAGGGCACCTCCTCAAGCAGTGGCAGGTGGCGGTGCTCGGCCATGTCCCGCCCGACGCGGAGCGCCCGTTCCGCCGTCATCGGCTCGTCACGGGAGGTGTCGCGCTGGAAGCTCATGCTCGATGCCAGATACATGTCGCTGATAAGCCCGTCGCTGTACTCGCGGGCGATGTCGGCGGGCACGCGCGCGGCGAACTGGAGCGTGCCGTCCGGCGCGACAATCTGCGCCTGAACGCCGCCACTCAGCGCGGGCGCGACGCGGGAAAACTCCATAGCGCCGAAGAAGATGACCGTGCTGGCCGTGAAAATCTGCTCCTCGTCGCTCAACACCTCGGACATCGGCACGCGCAGCGTGAGCCAGTCGCCATCGGCTTCCGAGGCGACGAAGACGCTCACCCCCGGCTTCTGGAGCGTGTCGGCGACAAGAGGTTGAAGCAGGCTCGCCATCTCGTCGCGCGGGATGAGATAGCCCGACGGGTCAACGAGCGCCCCCGCGAAGCGCGTGATGCTTGCCGAAAGGCTCGCCTCGCCCACCAGCGCGACGACCTCCTGCATCAGGTCGCGCGCCTCCCCGTAGCGCCCCTCGGTGCGGTAGACGCGGGCCAGCGCGTAGAGCACCGAGGGCGAACGCTCCGCGCCCCCCGCCATCTCTTCAAGAATCGCAATCGCGCGCGCCGTGTTGCCCGACGCCAGCAGCGCCTCGACGAAGTTCAGTCTGGTGCTCGCGTCCAGCGGCCCCGAGGCCAGCGCCGCCTCGAACTCCTCAGCCGCCTGTTGCGGGCGGCGCGAAGCTTGCAGCAGCCGTCCCATCGCGCTGTGGGCCGCGCCGTTGCTGGGGTCCAATTCCAGGGCAATCTCGGAGTGGAAGCGCGCGCGGAGACCACCTAACGGGTCGTCCCCCTGCACGTAGAGGTCCGAGATGGAGGGGTGAATGCCCGTCAGCGTGGGCGCGTATTGCAGCGCCTTCACGAAGAAGTCAATCGCCAGTTCGTTCTGCCCCTCCCGCGTGGCGGCCACTGCCGCGACGTGATAGAAGTCGGCATTGGCGGGGTTGTGGTCAATGCCGCGCCGCATCAGGGCGAGCGCGTTGTCCGGTTCGCCCATGCAGAGGCGGGCGTTGGCCTGGGCCAGCAGGCTTTCCGACGCGGAGGGGGCCATCTTGCGTAGCGCGTCCGCCTCCTCGAAGCCGCGCGCGCAGTCGCCGCTCGCGCTGTAGGCGGATGCCACGCCCGCCCGCGCGGAGGTCTCAAGATAGGGGTCAAGCTGGGCGAGGCGGAAGGCGTCAATCGCCTCCGTCCAGCGCCCGCGCTGAGAGTGCAGCGCTCCGCGCAAAAAGTCGGCGTAGCCCCGCTCCGGTAGCTGCTCCGCCAGTGCCGAAATCGCGGCATCCATCCCCGCCTCGTCGTGGCGGAAGTAGGCGAGCATCGCCTCCGCGAACGCGCTGTTGGGCAGCGTGGGGGCGAGAGAGCGCCCGTGCGACAGGATAATCGCCGCCTCGTCGGAGCGGCCCTGCCGCCCGATGAGCAGCGCCCGCTCCATCTGCCAGGGGCCATAGTCGTGAAGCGCCAGTGCCTTACCGTAGGCTTCCTCAGCCACCGTGAAGTTGCCCTGCTCCGTCGTGGCCCGCGCCAGCGCGACCCACGCTTCCGCCTGCTCCGCCTCGCTCGCCGTGTGAACGGCGTCGCGCGCGGCGTTCATGGACTCGCTCCAGGAGGCGTTCGCCGCCTCGGCCCGTGCCCGCGCCATCTGCGTGTAGGTGAAGCGCCCCGCCGCCCGCCGCGCGTCGTTGGCAAGTTCCCGCATCGCCGCGCCATCCGGCGGCTGCTTCTGCGATTCCAGCGCCGTCAC
Organism: Ardenticatenaceae bacterium; assembly: GCA_036386615.1. Classification (GTDB taxonomy): domain Bacteria; phylum Chloroflexota; class Anaerolineae; order Ardenticatenales; family Ardenticatenaceae; genus DASVVH01. The sequence goes on along the minus strand of DASVVH010000381.1, from coordinate 17,618 downwards.
CAGCGCGTAAGCCGCGTATCCCTTTTCGGCGGGGGTCGCGGCGAGTTCGGCGGCACGTTCCGCCGCCGCGACTGACTCGTCGGCACGCCCAAGCTGGTCCGCCAGCAGCAGGCTCAGGGCTGCCTGCGCCAGTGCCTCGTCCTCCGGGCGTGCCGTCGCCTCGCGCAGCGCCGCCTCCGCCTCCTCGAAGCGGTTGGACCATCGCAAGCCCTCGGCGTTGGTCAACCATTCGGGCCGTTCAAAGGTTACGACGGGCAGGCTTTGCAGGGGGACATTCTCGGCCTGGGGTTGAGTGAATCGGTCAAACAGGTTTGCCGGGGCGAAGCGCGTCCACGCGAAGATGCCGCCCATTATCAGGGCGAGGAGGACCAGCACGCCGCCAATGAAGGGGGCTACCTGGCGTAGCTCCGCCGCCCAGCCGCTCGTATCGAAACGCTTCGACCCCTTCTCCTTCTTCTCTTTCGTGGGAGCAGATGCCTCTGCCGCGGCAGGCTTGAGGGGGGCAGGCTGTGCCTGAACGGTAGCGGCTGCCGTTCCCGCGCCGGAGACGGACCTGAGCAGCGAGGGGACCGCCGCCGACCACGCGAGGGGCGCGGCCATCTCGCCTGAGCCGGAGAGCCCGCCCGCTGGCGTCATCGGCGGGAACGCAGGCGGTTCCACCCGTGCAGCCGGAGCGTTTCTCTCCTGCCGGGGGAGCGGCGGTTCCGGCGCGGCGGAACTCGACCTCGCCTCCTCCCACCACGAAGGCGCGTCGGGCGCGGCGGGTTCGTCCAGCGCCTCCCGTGCCCATCGTGCTTCGGTGTGAGAAGGGTTCAAAGAAAGCGCGCGGCCATAGCACTCGCGCGCTTTCTCCTGCTCCCCATCTCCTGCCAGAACGTCGCCCAGCGCGACCCAGGCGTCCGGGTCACGCGGGTTCGTGCGAACCGCCTGCGTGGCTTCTTTGCGCGTCATCGTCAGCTTCCCAAAGAAAATCTGCTCTGAAGAGAGTATCAGAACTGGCTCAATTATGAGGGCCTATCGGCGCGAAACAATGAACCAATTTTCCTAATGGTCCTGCCCCCGGCTCTGGCACCCCCCTTTCCAGAGGGCAGCGTTGGACAGGTAGCGCGTTCCCCCCTATACTCGCCCCATGACGGACCAGCCCCTCCTGACCATCCTGCTTGAGGCGCTAGAGCGTGGGGAGGACGTAGCGCGAGTGGTGGTCACTCACGGGGAGGGGAGCGGCGCGTGGGCGCTCGTGCGCCGCGACGATGCGCCAGGCTGGGCAGAGCTCGGCGCGGGGGACTACCTCTTAGCGGAGGTCCGCGCCGCGCTCGCCCGCCGCCGCCACGCGACCCTCCAACAGGAGGGTCGCACCTTTTGGGTCGAAGTTCTCGGCGTTCCGCCGACGATGCTCATCGTCGGCGCGGGGCACATCGCCCAGCCGCTTGCCACCCTCGGCAAGCTGTGCGACTTTCGCGTCGCCGTCCTCGATGACCGTCCGGCCTTCGCCAACCGCGCCCGCTTCCCCGACGCCGACGAGGTGCTGGCCGAGCCAATCACCGAGGCCCTGCGCCGCTACCCGCTGCACGCCGACAGCTACGTCATCCTCGTCACGCGCGGGCACTCCCACGATGTAGAGGCACTGGTCGAACTGCTGGACCGGCCTCACGCCTACGTCGGCATGGTTGGCTCCAAGCGCCGCGTTCGCGCGGTCTGGGAATTGCTTGAACGAGAGCGCGGCATTCCCCGCGAGCAGTTGGGGCGCGTCCATGCGCCCATCGGCCTGGACATCGGTGCGGAAGGCCCCGCCGAGATTGCTGTCGCCATCGTGGCCGAGATGATTCTGGTGCGACGCGGGGGAACGGGGCAGCCACTCAGCGAGGCCCTGCGCGAGCGGGGCAGCCGCGTCCACACCGCCCGCGCCCGGCGACCCAACCAGTAGAGACTCCTATGAAAATCGAAGGCCACTACCTCTTCCACCTCCCCATCCACGTCGTCTACTACGCGCTTCAGGACGAGGCGCTCATCCGGCAGGCGATGCCGGGCCGCGTCCAGTTCGCCATGACCTCGCCCACACGGTACGAAATAGCGGTGGAGTTGGACATGCCGCGCTTCGGCGGCCACTATTCGGGCGCGCTGGAGGTGGTGGAGACTGAGCCGCCCTTCTTCTATCGCCTCTACGCCTTCGGGTACGGGATGAACCGCGAGATGGAGGCAGGTGGCATCGTCGAACTGCGCGATCTGGCCCCTGACGAGACCGAGCTTTACTACTTCGGCGAGACGGACGCCTTCGACCACTTGAACCGCCTCTTCCAGATGGCGGCGGCCCCGGTCGCTCCGCAACTGATCAACCGCGCGCTGCATCACCTCGAAACGGTCATCCACCAGCGCAACGCGGCGGCTTCGGAACGCCCTCAGCAGGTGTAAGGGGACGAAGGACGGAAGACGAAGGACGAAAGCAATAGCTCAAGCGGTCTCTCGGCTTGAGGTGTGGTTCGTTCCCCAGAGCTTCTTTAACTGAGTCCTTTGCTACACCAACCGCAGGAAGTTGCGCTTGCCGACGCGGAGGATGCGCGGCTGGCCGGATGGCTGGATGACTAGCTCCTGGTCCGTGACCTTCTCGTCGCCCAGGCTGACGGCGTTCTGCTGGATGAGGCGGCGCGCCTCGCCTGTGCCCCGCGCAAAGCCCGCCTCGGTGATAAGGTTGAGCAGGCCGATTGGCTCTCGTATCACTCGCTCCGGCATCTCCTCCGGTAGCTTCTGCTGCTGGAAGACGCGCACGAAATGAGCCTCGGCGCTTGCGGCCCCATCCTCGCCATGAAAGACTCCCGTTATCAGGCGGGCGAGACGCATCTTCGCGTCGCGCGGGTGAAGCTGACCGTTCTGTAGCTCCGCGATGATGCGCGCTTGCTCGTCGGGGTGGAGCGGGGTCACGAGGCGGTAGTAGACGGGCATCGCCTCGTCGGGAATGGACATCACCTTGCCGTACATATCTTCGGGCGTGGTGTCAATCGGGATGGCGTTGCCCAGGCTCTTGGACATCTTCATGGTGCCGTCGGTGCCGGGGAGCATGGGCGTCGTCAGGGCGATTTGCGGCTTCTGGCCCGTGCGCTCCTGAAGCGTGCGGCCCGCGAGAAGATTGAAGGTCTGGTCCGTGCCGCCCACCTGCACATCGGTCTCCTGCGCCACCGCGTCGTAGCCCTGCATCAGGGCGTAGAAGAACTCGTGCAGGAAGATGGCGTCTCCCCTGTCGTGGCGCTTGGCGAAGTTGTCGCGCTGGAGGAACTGCTGCACGGTGAAGTTGCTCGCCAGGCGAATCACGTCGGCAAAGTTCATCTCGCCCAGCCACTCGGCGTTGAAGCGGATGCGGGTCCGCTCCGGGTCCAGAATCTTCCACGCCTGCTCGGTGTAGGTGCGGACGTTTTCGGCTACCTGCTCCGTGCCAAGCTGCGGGCGCGTCCTGTCCTTGTCGGAGGGGTCGCCGATGAGCGCGGTGAAGTTCCCGATGAGGAAGGTCACATCGTGGCCTAGCTCCTGGAACTGGCCGAGCTTGCGGAGGGGGACGGTGTGGCCCAGGTGGATGTCGGGCGCGGTGGGGTCCACGCCGAGGTAGACGCGGAGGGGTCGCCCTTCCTTGAGCCGCTCGCGCAGTTCGGCCTCCATGCGCTGGCGCATCGTCTCGTCGCCGTACTCGGTGCCGGACATCAATATCTTCATCTGCTCGTCAACGGGTAAGAACTCGGCCATCGTGCGCTCCTTGTGTGGCGGGGTGGCAAAAAAAAGCGTGGCGCTGGCTTCCCAGTACCACGCTCTTGAGGGTCGTCTCTTTCAGGGGCAGGGGCCAGCCGGGCAGGTGGGGTTCGGATAATAATAGCCCCAGGACAGCACGAAGCGCACCGCGCCCCGGCGATGTTCTGCTGTCTTTAAAAGGCTGAACGTGCTGCGAGCCACCTGCTCCTCCTGCTGCTGGATGGGGTGCATGATAGCAGGAGCAATGCACAGCGTCAAGAGGCGGAATTGAATGCGGAACTCGGAATGCGGAGCGCAGAATGAACGGTGACCGATGACCGACGACCGACGACCGACGACCGACGACCGCTTACGACTTCACGACAAGAGCAGTGTCGTTAAGGTCGCTTCGCAGATTCGCTCCCCACCATGCAGAATACCCGCACGATTGCCTGGATGATGTTACGGGTGGAGATTAAAAACGGTGTTTCAAACGCAGAATCAAACGTTTACCAAACCCCTGGCCCGCTATAATGGTTTCAATACCGGAACGTGGTATATTTCCGCTCTCGAATGAGTGCCGCGTTCCGGCAACTGGTCAAACTGTGCGGCCCATCAGAGGCCGCGCCTTTCCAGGGCCGCGTTCTTCGCTGCCCACAACGCTAGAAGAAGGGACTTGTAAAAATGAAACGGACGTTGCTTTTTCTCCTGACGTTCCTCCTCGTCGCGCTGCTCGCCGCATGTGGCGGGGGCGGGGCGCAGCCCGCGACCTCTTCCCCGACTGCCGCTACGTCAGACGACGGGGCGGCGGAAGAGGAGGCGACCCAAGTGACCGAGGCGACGCAGACACCGCTGGCAACCAGCACGCCGGATAACACGGTTGCCACGCCGGAGGCGGACGCGCTGAATGACAGCTTCGCCACCGCTATCACTCTCGGCGAGGAGCCTGTCGAGGGCAGCATCAACGAGTCGGTCCTGTATTACAGCCTGGAGGTGCCGGATGGCGGCGTGGCCCAGGCGACGCTCGCGGTTGACGACGGTTCGCCCGCGCCCATCCATGTGACGCTCTACGACGCCAACCAGAATTACCTGGAAGAAATCACAGTTCCCGTCGGGGAGGAAGAGACGCTGGATTATCTCTTCCGCCTGGGCGGTGAGGGCAGCGGGCAGGTCTTCCTCGCGCTGGATGGCGAGGCGACGTTCACCTTGCAGGGGCAGGGCATCACGCAGGACGACGGGGGCAGCGGCACGGACGCGGGCGCGGACTCCGCCGACGCGGTTGACGTGGAGGGCGAGCAGGTCAGCGGCACGCTGGGCGACCAGGATGGCGACGACTACTACGCTTTCGAGGTTCCTACGAGCGGCGGCCTGCTGGAACTGTCGCTGGAAGCCGCCGACGATGGCGTGAGCCTGACCATCTACGACGCCGACGGTAACTACGTCAACGAGGCTTCCACCGAGCCGGGTTCGGACCCCGCCGTCACGCAGAACCAGATTCCGAGCGAGGAGGGCGGGCGCTGGTTCGTGGACGTGCGCGGCAGTGGGGCCTACACGCTCGACATCGGTTTCACGGGGCAGGATGACGCCGGTTCCGGCGGCGACGTGGGCGACGATGCGGAGAGCGCCTTCGAGATTGACCTGGGCGAGCACACGGGTCTGCTCGGCGGCGATGACGGCTACGATGCCTACACTTTCGAGCTTCCGACGGGGGGCGGTATTCTGGACGTGACGGCGGAGCCGGGCGAGGGCGATATCCACTTCGTCGTCTATGACGCGGACGGCAATTACGTCACCGAGGCCGCGGGCGAGGCGGGAGACGAGGCGGCGACGGCGCGCCACGTCCTGGCCGGGGAGCAGGGCGGCGCGTGGTCCATCATCTTCGACGGTGACGGCGCGTACACCTTCAGCATCGCTTTCGAGGACCAGGATGACGCGGGTTCCGGCGGCGACGCTCCCGACACCCAGGAAGAGGCTGTGCCCTTCAACGTGGACGAGGAGGTGACGGGCTTCATCGGCGGGGCGGACGGCTACGATGTCTTCGCTACGGAGAGCAGCGCGGGCGCGTACACGTTGACGCTGACGACAGATGGTGAAGAGCCAATCCACATCGTTATCAGCGACGCCGACGGCAACTACGTCACGGAGGGCACGACGGAGGAGGGCGAGTTGGAACTCCCAATCGAGGCCACGACTGACGGCTTCGCCATCCAGCTTGATGGTGGCGGCGAGGGCGCGGCCTACACCTTCACCGTCGCGCAGTAAGTAGTCACTAGAAGCAAGAGGGCCGCGCCTCGTCACGAGGCGCGGCCTTCTCTTTGTCTCTATGGTTGGGCGCTGGTGGCTAGCGGGTGCTGATGGTGATGGTCTCGATGACGTCGGGCGCGCCTCCGCCGCCAGCTTCCGGCCCGGCGGGGGTCAGTGCCTGGGCAGTTTCGAGGCCAGTCGTCACCCTGCCGAAGACGGCGTGGCAGGAGACCTGCGGCTGGCCGCAGGGTCGCAGTTGGCCCGCCTCGTCGTAGGCGTCCAGGTGCGGGGTGGGGCCGTAGGTGATGAAGAACTGCGAGCCGCCCGTGTTCGGCCCGGCGTTCGCCATGCTGAGGGTGCCGGGTTGGTCGTGGCGCAGGTTGGGCGAGAACTCGTCTTCAATCGAGTAGCCGGGGCCACCCGTGCCCGTGCCGAGCGGGTCGCCGCCCTGCGCCATGAAGTTCGGGATGACGCGGTGGAAGAGTACACCGTTGTAGAAGCCGCTCTCGGCGAGGGCGACGAAGTTGTTGACGGTCATCGGGGCCTCGTCCTCGAAGAGGTCAATCTCGATAGGCCCCTTGCTCGTCTGGATGGTGGCGTAGTAGTCGCGGCTGGGGTCAATGAGCATGGGGAAGGGCGTGCTCCATTGGTCCTTGCCCGTCGCCGTCTGACTCGTCGCCGCGGGAAGGGAGCCAACGAGCACGTCACTGGTCTGCCCTGTTGCCCCCGTTGCCCCTGCTGCGGAAGGCTGCTCACGGCGCTGGTCGGCGGCCTCGTCGGCAGGGCCTAGCATTTGCGTGGCGGCGTAGATGGCGATGATGGTGACGAGCAGCAGGATGCCGACGACGGCGAGGTTGCCGGGCTGGGTCCACCAGTTTTTCTCGCCCTGCATTTCGGTGCGGGTAACTTGTTTTACGGGTACGGGTCTCTTGGTTGTCACAGAAAGCTCCTTGTTTGACGACCGACGACCGACGACCGACGACTGACGACCGCTAACGGCCAGATACGGGATGCGAGATGCGAGATACAGGATACGAGATAACGGCTTACCTGGCGCTCCTCGATAAATTTCTTTGTGCCTTCGCCTAAAGCGCCTGCCGTTAGTGCGTTATGCCGTTCATCCGTTTGCCGTTCATTTTGAATTTTGAATTTTACATTTTGAATTCGCGCGCCGTTAGCGGTCGTCGTCTGTTTCCAGCTTTATACCATATCACGCCTGAATCACGAAGTCGCCGTTGCGGTAGAAGGTCTCACCGTCAACGGTGATTTCGCCATCGTTCAGGTCGCAAACGATGTCCTCGTGGATGCTGAATTCGTTCTTGCCGCCCGTTTCGGGGTAGCTCGCGCCGAGGGCGAGGTGGAAGGTGCCCTGAATCTTCTCGTCAAAGAGCATGTTGCGGGTGAAGCGGTTGATGCTGGGGTTGGTACCGATGCCCAATTCGCCCAGATAGCGCGACCCGGCGTCGGTCTCCAGCAGGCCGTGAAGCGCCTCCTCGTTCTTGGTGGCGCTGGCCTTGACGACCTTGCCGTTCTCGAAGGTGAGTTCGATGCCCGTCACCTCGCGCCCGCCGATGACCGCCGGGTAGGTGAAGCGGACCCAGCCGTTCACGGAATCTTCGACAGGGCCGGTGTAAATCTCGCCATCGGGGAAGTTAAATTTGCCTGCGGTGTTGTTGAAGGTGCGGCCCTTGATGGAGAGGCGAAGGTCGGCGTCGGCCCCGCGAATATGAACCTCGTCGCGCCCGTCGAGCCAGTCCACGAGGCGTTGCTGCTGGGCGCTCACGGCCTGCCAGCGCTCGACGGCGTTCTCGTCGTTGACCAACCCGGCCCCGTAGACGAACTCCTCGTACTCTTCCAGGCTCATCTCGGCGTCCTGTGCGAAGGCTTGCGACGGGTAGAGCGTGCCGACCCAGCGCAGGGAGCCTTCGGCGGAACGGTTCATGAAGAGTTGCGTGAGGGGAGCCGTTGCGCGGCTGCGGCGCTGGATGCGCTCCGTCTCGACATTAGTCAGCGCCTTGGTGTTGGTCTCGGCCCAGATGTTAATATGCACATCGGCCTTCTCGTAGCTGAGTTGAGAGGAGGGGGAGACGAAATCAAGCTGGTCGTCGTTCCCGTAGCGGAGGAAGGTGTAATCGAGCCAGGAGGGGTCGAGCAGCACCTGCGGATGGCCGCCCGCCGCCAGAACCTCCCTGTAGATGGCGCGCAGCATCTCGTCCGCGATGGGTTCGCCCCGGATGACTACCCAATCGCCCGGTTTGACCTCGGTGGAATAGTTGACCAGCACTTTGGCAACACGTTCGACTCTAATATCCATGAGTGTTTCTTTTGTCCTCGTGAGTGTCAAGCATCAGGAGACAACAAAATCACCGTTGCGGTAGAAGAGGTCGCCGTCAACGGTGATTTCGCCCTCTTTCAGGTCACAAACAATGTCCTCGTGGATGGCGCAGTGGTTGACGCCATCGGTACCGTCGGCGCTTGAGCCAACCGCCAGGTGAAAGGTGCCCTGAATCTTCTCGTCGAAGAGGATGTTGTGGGTGAAGCGGTTGACGCCCGGATTGGTGCCGATGCCTAGTTCGCCCAGGTAGCGCGCCCCGGCATCGGTGTCGAGCAGGGCGAGCAGGGCATCCTCGTTGCGGGAGGCGGTCGCCTTGACGATTCGCCCTTTCTCGAAGGTGAACTCGATGCCGGAAACCTCCCGCCCCTGAATCGTGGCGGGATAGGTGAAGCGCACCCAGCCGTTGGCGGACTCTTCAAGGGGGGCGACGTAAATCTCGCCGTCGGGGAAGTTGGTCCTGCCCGCCGCCGTAGCGATGATGCGCCCTTTGACCGACAGGCGCAGGTCTACGTCGGCCCCGCGAATGTGAACCTCGTTGCGCCCCTCCAGCCATGCCGTGAGTTGACGCTGCCGCGCCGCCATCTCCTCCCAGCGCGTCACAGGGTCGTCGCTGTCTACCAGCGCGGCCCTGTAGACGAAATCCTGATACTCTTCCAGGCTCATCTCCGCGCCCTGCGCGTATGCCTCGGTGGGATAGAGCGTGAGCACCCAGCGCAGGGTTCCCTCGGCGGAGCGGTCATCGAAGCGCTGGCGCAGGTCGGTTCGCGCGCGGCTGCGGCGCTGGATGCGCGGCGGGGAGACGTTGGAGAGCGCCCTGATGTTGTTCTCGCTCAGAACCTCGATGTAACCATCCATCCGGTCAACTTGCAGGTATTCAAGGGGGGAGACGAAATCAAGCTGGTCATCGCTGCCGTACAGGTGAAAGGTGTGCATCTGCCAGGGCGGCTCCACCACGAGCTGCGGGTGGCCCCCGGCGGTGAGGATTTCCTTGTAGAGAGCCTTTAGTAACGGCTCCGCTACAGGCTGCGCGCGGATGACAATCCACTCGCCGGGCTGAACCCCCAGCGAGTAATTCGCCAGCACCCTTGCCATCCGCTCGATTCGTACATCCATAAAGCCCAACTTCCCTGTTTTCAAGCGGTACTACGAGATGCGGGATGCAAGATACAGGATACGGAATACAGATAACGGCTTACATGGCTCTGACTATGAATCCCCTTGCGTCTTTGACTACAGCGCCTACCGTTGGTGCGTTATGCCGTTCATCCGTTTGCCGTTCATTTTGCATTTTGCATTTTACATTTTGAATTTGCGCGCCGTTAGCGGTCGTCGGTCGTCTAATCTGAGCGGTGCATCATCTCGAAGCGGACGAGCAGCGCCAGCGCGGCGACGGCGACGGCGATAGCGACGCTGTAGGCGGCAGTCGCCGGAGCGGCGCTGACGAAGATGGCGATGGCACCACCGATGCAGCCCGCGAGGTAGAGAATCAGGACGGCCTCGCGGCGCGTCCAGCCATTCGCGGTGAGACGGTGCGAGAGGTGGTCCTTGCCGGGCGTGGTCAGGGGGTTCTTGCCCCGCCGCAGGCGAGAGGCGAAGACGAGCGTGGTATCGAGCAGGGGCACGGCCAGCACGAGCAGGGGAATCATCCATGTCACCCAGGGTTCGCGGGCCGGAAAGCGCATCTTGATGCCGAGCGCCGCCATGACGAAGCCGAGAAAGAGGCTCCCCGTGTCGCCCATGAAGATGCTGGCGGGGTTGAAGTTGTAGAGCAGAAAGCCGAGGCAGGCCCCCAGCACCGCCGCCGCCATTGCGCCGACGAGGTATTGCCCGCTCAGGGCCGCGAGGAGCAGGAAGAAGACGGAGGCGACGGCCCCGATGCCGCCGCTCAGGCCGTCCATGTTGTCCAGCAGGTTGAAGGCGTTGGTGATGCCTACGACCCAGAGCAGCGTCAGGGCGATGTTCAGCGCGTTGGGGATGGGCAGGCTGACCATGACGCCGCTCACCATGAGGATAATGGCCCCACCCACCTGCGCCAGCAGTTTTGGGTAGGCAGGCAGGCCCGCGCGGTCATCCCAGAGGCCGAAGAAGCTGACCCACGTCGCGCCCAGGAGGACGCTGATAATCTGCGAGATGTAGAACTGCTCGGTGAAGAGGAAGAGGGCCACGCAGACCGCGCCGTAGATGGCGAGGCCACCCAGCAGGGGGATGGGCGCGGTGTGGACCTTGCGCGCGGCGGGCTGGTCAATGACGCCCGCGCGGAGCGCGACGGCCCGCGCCAGCGGAGTGCCACCCATTGCCAGGACGAGGGCGGCGAAGAATATCAATAGGTAGCTTTCCATGAAGCCTCATCAGGCGACAACCGACGATAGACGACCGACGACCGCTAACGGCAGTGGGAACGGCAATATTAACGTGTGCGGGAGAGTTTGGCAAGTAGATGAGGAGCATGGATAGGGCTGTGTCAAAGTGGGGTAGGCGAAGGAGGAGAGAAGGGGCCGCATGGGCCAGAGGCCAGTATCGGCCAGTAACGGCCAGTACTGGCGAGCGATAAGCGGCCAGTATAGTGACAAGTAGCTGCTTTATAACTGTCAGTTACATTACAAGTGTTGCGACTTTGACATAGCCCCAGAACGTGGACCTTACGTTACAGGAACCCCCGTTTCGGTGAGGCGCTGGTAGAGGGCTTCCACGCGGTTGGTCATCGCCTCCACGTCAAAGTGGGCGGCACGGATACGGGCGGCGGTGCTCATCGCGGCCAGCGTGCCGGGCGAGGCAAGCAGGCTGTTGATAGCCCCGGCCAGAGCGGTGGGGTCGTTCGGCGGCACCACGCGGCCCGTGACGCCATTCTGGTTCACCCAGGAGGTGCCCGTGCCAAGCTCGGTGGTGACGAGGGGGAGGCCCGCCGCCATCGCTTCCAGCAGTACCATGCCGAACGCCTCGCTGCGGTGGTTGGCGGGCAGCACGAAGAGGCCGCCGCTCTCGCGGGCGGCGTGGCGCAGGGCAATCAGTTCGTCGTCGGGCAGTTCGCCCAGAAAGTGAACCCGCTCTTCCAGCTTCAGGTTCCGAACCAGCGCGTCCAACGCGCGGCGCTCCGGCCCGCTGCCGACGACGAGCAGCCGCGCGCCCTGCACCTGCGGCATCGCTCGAAGCAGCACGTCCAGCCCCTTGTAGTAGCGCAGCTTGCCCACAAAGAGGAGCAGAGGCGCGCCGTCAGGACTCCACTCGCCCCTGAGCGCCCCAACCCGCGCCGTGTTGACCCTCGCGTAGTCGCGGACGTGAATACCGAGCGGGATGACGTGAACCTTTTCGCGGTACTGGCGCAGAACCTCGCTGCTCTCGACGTAGGGCGGCGAGGTGGCGATGATGGCGTCGGCGCGGCGCATGACGCGGTGCATGAGCGGGCGGTAGAAGCGCAGCAGCGTAGCCTGACGCACCACGTCACTGTGGTAGGTGAAGACGAGGCGCGGCGCGCGGGACGCCACCAGCGCCGCCATCTCGCCCACCGGGTACGGAAAGTGCAGGTGCGCGATGTCGGGCTTCAGGTGAGAGAGGAGCATCGGCAGGCTGAGGCTGAGTGGCGTGCTGGCAACGTGGGCCAGCCGCGCCGCCTTAATGACCTGGACCCCGTTTTGCTCGTAGGCGACGGTTTTCCGCGCCGGGTTTGTCACGAGCACGGAAACCTGATGTCCGCACCGCGCCTGAGCCTCGGCGAGCATCTTGATATGGTTCTCGATGCCGCCGACAACAGGGTCGTAGTCTTTGTAGAGGTGTAGAATGTTCATGGGCGCTGGAGGAACAGCCGACGACCGACGACCGACGACCGACGACCGCTAACGGCTGACGAAGGACGAAAGCCGAAGGGCAAACGAGCAGCGACAGTGCTTACTCCGCGCTGAATTGCAAATGACGCTCTTCTTACCAACTGCCTGACTCCTCAGGTGACTGAATTGCTGGCGTGATGGGAGAGCATAGCGCGGGCGGCGGAACTTTCCAATTCGTTGCCCGTATAGGGGTACGAGATACGGGATACGAGATGCGGACTAACGGATTTTCACCACAGAGACACAAAGAACACAACCAACGGTAGGCGCTTTAGGCGAGAACGGCCACAAAGAGCCTATCTGTTCTTCAACAATTCCTTTGCGTCTTTGCGCCTTTGCGTTAAGCCGTTAAGCGGTCGTCGGTCGTCAGTCGTCAGGAGGTAGAGAATGCTGGAAGAGACGAGAAGGTGGAAAGCGGCGCGCCCGGCGCGCGGGCAGACGTGGGACGTGGGCATCGTCGCGCTCAGTCTGGCGACGGTGGCGGTGGCGCTCTTTTTCTGGAACTCGCCGTTCCTGCTGCCTGTCAAGATGTTCGTGGTGCTGTTGCACGAGATGAGTCACGGTCTGGCTGCCGTGCTGACGGGTGGCGAGGTGGAGCAGTTGCGGCTGCTCAGTGACGAGGGCGGGCTGGCCCTGACGCGCGGCGGGAACCGCTTCCTGATTCTGAGCGCGGGCTACCTGGGAAGCGCTCTGTGGGGTGCTGCGCTGCTGCGGCTGGCCTGGGCCGGGCCGTCCATGCGGCGCTTCGCCCTGCGGGCGATGGGTGTCGCGCTTGCACTCGTCACAGTGCTCTACGTCCGTGACCTCACGACCCTGGCCTACGTCGCGCTCGCCACGTTGGCCGTCTTCGCCATTGGGCTGCTGGGCGGCGCGCGTTTGCAGATGGCGGTGCTGTGGCTCGTCGGCACCTTCTCCTGTCTCTACGCCGTCATTGACATCGGCACCGACATTCTGTTGGCGGGGCCGCTGGCAGGCATCCCCCTCATCGGCGGCCCCGCGCGGCTGAACGACGCGGAGATGCTGGCCGATGTGACGTTCATCCCCGCCTTCTTCTGGGGGCTGTTGTGGTCGGGTGTGGCTGTGGGCATCTACCTCCTTGCCCTGATGCGGCTGGCGACGAGGAAGGGCAGGTAGCGGAGAGGAGTACGGGAATACGCAAGAGCAGAATTTGCGATAGAGACCCGGAGGGTGATGGACATCCTTCGGGTCTTTTTGTTCAAGTGGCACATCTCGTGCTAGGCCCCCTTCTACATGATGCTAACTCCGTAACCTACTATTCGAGAAGGGAAATGATATGGCCGACAACTCTGATGATCGCCCCGACAAGCCGAAGGCAAGCAAAGGCTCGCACATCGTCGTCGAACGCTCCATGACCATCAATCGCCCCCTGAGCGAGGTCTATAGCTTCTGGCGCGACTTCGAGAACCTGCCGCGCTTCATGAACCACCTCCAGAGCGTTACCACGACGGGCGACGGGCGCTCGCATTGGGTGCTCAAGACGCCCCTGCCCATCCCGCTCGAATGGGACGCGGAACTGACGCAGGAGAAGGAAAACGAACTCATCGCGTGGCGCTCTCTGCCGGACTCAACTATCGAGAATCGCGGCTCGGTGCGCTTTCGGGAACTGCCTTACGACCGGGGCACGGAAGTGAAGGTCACATTCGCCTATGACCCACCCGGCGGCATTATCGGCGAAAAGTTCGCGCAACTCGCCAATGGTGTGACCGCAGCCACGATTGAGGAAGATATACGCCACCTGAAGCAGATTCTGGAGGCGGGCGAAATCCCTACCAACGATGGGCAGCCGCGCGGCGGCCAGTAAACCAGTACCAGCAACTTCATACAGATAACAGAGATAACAAAGGAGCAACCAGTGAAAGCTTTATGCTGGCATGGCAGAAACGATGTCCGCGTTGATACGGTGCCCGACCCGACCATCCTCAATCCGCGTGACGCTATTGTCAAGATTACTTCTACTGCTATCTGCGGCTCGGACCTGCACCTGTACGACGGCTTCATGCCGACGATGCAGAACGGCGACATTCTGGGCCACGAGTTCATGGGTGAGGTCGTCGAGGTGGGGCCGGAGGTCCACAACCTCCAGATAGGCGACCGGGTGGTGGTGCCTTTCCCCATCGCCTGCGGGCAGTGTTTCTTCTGCAAGCGGGAGTTGTGGTCGCTGTGCGACAATTCCAACCCGAACGCGGCGATGGCGGAGGAGTTGTTCGGCCATTCGACCTCAGGCATCTTCGGGTACTCGCACCTGACGGGCGGCTACGCGGGCGGACAGGCGGAATACGCGCGGGTGCCCTTCGCGGATGTGGGGCCGATGAAGGTGCCGGATGGACTGGCCGACGAGCAGGTGCTCTTCCTCACCGACATCTTCCCGACTGGCTGGATGGCTGCCGAGAACGCGAACATTCAACCGGGCGATACAGTGGCGGTGTGGGGCTGCGGCCCGGTGGGTCAGTTCGCCATCAAGAGCGCCTACCTGCTGGGCGCGGAGCGGGTCATCGCGATTGACCGTTTCCCCGAACGGCTGCGGATGGCTGCCGAGCAGGGCGGCGCGGAGACACTGAATTACGAGTTGGTGGATGACGTTATCGAAGCGATAAAGGATATGACGGGCGGCATGGGGCCGGATTCCTGCATCGAGGCGGTAGGAATGGAGGCGCACGGCTCCGGTGCCGATGGTGTCTACGACAAAGTCATGCAGACCCTGCAAATGGAGTCAGACCGGCCCGTGGCGCTGCGCTACGCGATTCAATCCTGCCGCAAGGGCGGCACGGTCTCTATCGCGGGGGTCTTTGGCGGCTTCATTGACAAGCTGCCGATGGGCGCGGCGTTCAACAAGGGGCTGACTTTCAAGATGGGGCAGACTCACGTTCATCGCTACCTGCGGCCCTTGCTGGACCTGATTGAACAGGGCAAGATAGACCCCTCGTTTGTCATCACGCACCTGATGCCGTTGGATGAAGCGGCGCTGGGATACAAGATTTTCCGGGACAAGGAAGACGAGTGCATCAAGGTGGTGCTGAAGCCCGACTGGGAGGCACCCGCTGCGACGGCCTGATGTGACGATAATGGGCGGGCGGGGGTGCCCAGCCCGATTTATGACAACAAAAGCCAACAAAAGCCAACATTGAGCGGCGCTCGATGTTGGCTTTTGTTTACATAAAGTTCGCGGGCGTTCGGGCAGCCCTTGCTTATGGGCCTCGTGCCAGTGGCTCAGGCGCTCTCCTCCTGCCGTGCCCGCCACTCGTGCTCCAGGACGGCGTAGAGCAGCGTATCCCACCAGCGCCCCTTGAACCACTCGTTCTCGCGGAGCTGCCCCTCGCGCTGCATCCCCAGTTTTTCCAAGACGCGCGCCGAGGCCACGTTCTCGGCGACGCAGTGCGCCTGGACGCGGTGCAGGCGCAGCACTTCGAAGCCGTAACGGAGCATCGCCCCCGCCGCCTCGGTCGCGTAGCCCTGCCCCCAATGCTCCGGCGCGAACTCGTAGCCAATCTCGCCCTGCCGGGCGTCCGCGTGGGGCATGCGAACTCCCGCGTTGCCGAGGAGCCGCCCATCGGAGCGGAGGGTCGCCGCCAGTTGGAAGCGGATGCGCGGCTCCTCGCGCTGCTGCCCCAGGAACATCGCCAGGAACTCGCGCACCTCCGCCTCGCTCCGTGTTTCCCAGTGGTAATAGCGCAGGTAGCGGGGGTCGCTCTGGTAGGCGAGCACGGCGCGCCAATCCTCCTCCACGAAGTCGCGCAGGATGAGGCGAGGGGTGTCAATTATCAAAGCTTACTCCACCCGCCGCAGGCGCTGGGGGCGAGAGCCGGGGACGCGCTCGATAAACCCCAACGCCTCCAGGTTGAATTTCATGTTGTACTCCTGCTCCAAGGAATGTGGTTATCCAGCTTGCAAAACTGTGGTGCTTCTAAAGATTTAGGAGTTACGCAGTTGAGGGCCGCGGGAACGACCAATGGCTGAAAACCGCCCACCATTACCAGTTGAAGGGGAGCGCTCTACAGAGTGAGCGACTCGGAGCAACGGAGCGGGCAAGATGCCCGCGCTCCCGGCTTGTTCCAACTGCGTAACTGTACGGATACATAAGGTTGGCATACAGCTTGGCCCAAGTACGACGGGAGGGCGAAGCGTGCTGACGCTCTACGCTAGGCATGTTGCTGGGTGGATCCTTCACTTCGTTCAGGATGACATGACTGTAGCTAGACCTTACTTGATGTACCAGTGTGTGCTAACCTCGTGAAACAGTACACGTAACTCCTAAGATTATAACCCCTCTTCGCAAGGATGGGTGATTGACTATGCAGAAATCAGTCGCACCCGCGTGGAATAATCGTCAGTCCGGCTGTGAGAACCATGAATGCTAAGGAGGGTTTGAAATGGCTGAACAGAGTCGCCCGGATATGCCTGAAGCTTACGGCGTCGAACGCACGGGTACGGGGATGATTTCGTGGAGTTGGGCCAGCGAGCAGATGGCGAAGTCGCGCAACTACTGGATTGCCACGACGCGCCCCGATGGAAGGCCCCACGCGATGCCGGTGTGGGGCGTCTGGATAGACGAGACGCTGTACTTCGGCACGGACCGAAAATCGCGCAAGGCACGCAATATCGCGGCGAACCCTTACATCGTGGCGCACGTCGAGAGCGGGGATGACGTGGTCATTCTGGAAGGGGTGGTGGTGGAGGTCACGGAGATGGCTGTGCTGACGCGCATCGCGGAGGCTTCCGCCGAGAAGTACCCGCCGTACAAGCCGGACCCGGACCCCGGCCCAGGCAACGTCATGTACGGATTGCGTCCCCGCCGCGCTCTGGCCTGGCTGGAGAGCGACTTTCCCAGGACGGCGACGCGCTGGTACTTCGACTAACCGTGCAACGGCGCAGGGTGGACACCGGGTCCGCCCTGCGCCGTTGCCCCACACAGCCCGCATCTCCCTAGTACCATGGCCTTATCTCCCTCTCGCCTGCTCTCTCCCACCCTGACCAAGATACTATAACTTTCAAGTCTTCTTTCTGATACCTTATCAGAGTGAATGATAGTCTCACCCTGCCTCTCGGATGAGCGACAACCTCCAGGTGCGGTGGGGATGAAAAATCAACCTACACACTTTCGTTCCGCCTCGCGGCTGTTGAGGGAACGAGTAACCCAATGACCCCATCGTGGCGCTATCCCGTATGAACGACGCACCGCAACCACAGCGTAGCCGCTTCCGCCTCGCCCTTCAGCGACTCTGGAAGCGCGATAAGGAACGCTCCAGGGGCCAGAGCCTCGTCGAGTTTGCTCTGGTCGTGCCTGTGTTGCTCATGATGATCTTCGGCATCATTGACATGGCTCGCGTGGTTCAGGCGCAGGTCACGGTCAACAATGCCGCGCGCCAGGCTGTTCGCCTTGCCGTCACCGGACACCGGGACCGCGACCCAAATACCAATCAATATATTCCTCGTAATTACTCCATCTTCCAGCGAGCCTACCAGGGGCTGGGCGGCTTGCCTCTGCGGCA
>DASVVH010000380.1:0-3135 GCA_036386615.1 Ardenticatenaceae bacterium | reverse complement strand
GGAGGGCGTCCCCTTCTACGGCGGAACCTACTTCCCGCCGCAGCCACGCTATGGAATGCCCAGCTTCCAGATTGTTCTGGAGAGCGTCTCTCAGGCGTACCAGAGCCAGCGCGAGGGCGTCACCCAGCAGGGTCAGGAACTCCTCGACCACATCTCGCGGCACGGGCAGGTCGCCTCGCGGGATGTGGCGCTGGACGAGCACGTTCTGCATCGCGGCATGGAACAGCTAGCGGCCCAGTTCGACCCCCGTTGGGGCGGCTTCGGGCGCTCCGGCCCCAAGTTCCCGCAGCCGATGATTCTTGAATTCGCGCTCCGCTACTACCGCCGCACGGGTGACATGACCGCGCGGCGCGTGCTGGACAAGACCCTCACGCGCATGGCCTACGGCGGGATGTACGACCAGTTGGGCGGCGGCTTTCACCGCTATTCGGTGGACGAAAAGTGGCTCGTACCGCATTTCGAGAAGATGCTCTACGACAACGGGCAACTCGTGCCGCTCTACCTTCACGCTTATCAGATGTTCGGAACGCCGCTTTATCGCCGCGTTGTGGAGGAGACGCTGGCCTACATCCAGCGCGAGATGATTGACCCGGCGGGCGGCTTCTTCTCCACGCAGGACGCCGACAGCGAGGGCGAGGAGGGCAAGTTCTTCGTCTGGTCCGCCGCCGAGATGGACGAGGTTCTGACGCCGGAGGAGTCCCGCGTCTTCAAGGGGTACTATGGCGTCACGCCGGGCGGCAACTTCGAGGGGCACAACATTCCCTGGGTTCCGAACGAACCCGCCGTCGTCGCGGCCAACCTCAACCTGAGCGAGCGGCAGATGAACGACGCGCTGGCCCGCGCCCGCGCCAAACTCTTCGAGCGGCGCGCCGGACGCATCGCGCCAGGCACCGACACCAAGATTATCACCTCCTGGAATGGCCTCGCCATCGCCGCCTTCGCGGAGGCGAGCCGCGTCCTCGACAGCCGCGAGTACCGCGAGGTCGCGGAGCGCGCGGCCCGCTTCATTCTCGACACCATGCGCGACGAGAACGGGCGGCTCCTCCGCACCTGGAAGGCGGACCCCGGCGTGGCGAAGCTCAACGGCTACCTCGAAGACTACGCGTATCTCATCTATGCCTTGACGCATCTCTACGAGGCGACCTTCAACCCGCAGTGGCTGGAGAGCGCCCGCGAGTTGGCGGAGGCGATGCTTGACGAGTTCCGCGACGAGAAGGGCGGCTTCTACGACACGGGCAAGGGGCACGAAACGCTCGTCATGCGCCCGAAGGACATCGTGGACAACGCTACCCCTAGCGGGAACTCGATGGCTGCGCTGGCCCTGCTCCGCCTGGGTGCCCTCATCAACGGGCAGCGCTTCACGGACGAGGCGTACCGCACCCTGCAACTCGTCGGCAGGGGCATGGGCGAGCAGCCGCTTGGATTCGGCAACTGGCTCGTGGCGCTGGATTGGTGGCTCACCCCGACCATCGAATTCGCTCTGGTTGGCCCCGAAAGTGGGGTCGAATCCTTCACGCGCGAGATTTTCTCGCGCTTCCTGCCCAACAAGGTAGTTGTTCAGGCCGAGGCGGGCGACGAGCTAGCCCAGCGCGCCGAGCTTATCCCGCTCCTGCAAGAGCGGACTGCCATCAACGGGCAGGCTACCGCCTACCTCTGCCGTAATTTTGCCTGCCAGCGCCCCGTCACCGATGCGACGGAGCTAGCCGACCAGATTGAGCAGGTCTTCGCGTAGGCATTATCCTACCAATGGAGCGCCATTGATGGCTGCGTCCACAACCCCGCAACTATCCACGCCATGTGTGAGGACTACCGTGCCGGGGCCACATTCGACTACGCGTTGGAAGAGGCCAACCGGGGCAAGCGGCGCATCGCCTGCCCCGTGCTCGCTCTATGGAGCCTCCAGGGTGAGTTGGAGGAGTGGTACGATGTGCTAGCCATCTGGCACGATTGGGCTGACGACGTGCGGGGCCGTGCCCTCGACTGCGGCCATTACCTCGCCGAAGAAGCGCCCGACGAGACCTACGCCGAGCTACATGCCTTCTTCTCTACCTGAGTCCATTCGCCGTTACCGTCCACCGTCTATCGTCCACCGTCCATGAACCCTCACGACCTCATCCTCATCGCCCTGCTGCCCACGCCTGTTGACCTGGAACGGGGGCACGCGGGCGTCTATCGCGTGCCTCTCTCCTTCGCGCCGCCCGCTCTGGCACAGGCGAGGGCGTTGGCCTTCTACCAGCCCGCCTCGTTTGGGGAGGGGCGCTGGCAGGTCGCGTGGTGGGCCAGAATCGCCGCAATGGAGACGTTGCCCCGCCGCGAGATTGTGCCGGAGGAGCCAACCCACCGCCGCGCCGACGAGCCGTATCTGCGCGTCAGCCTCCATCCTCTCGTAGCGGTCGAGCCGCCCAAGCGCGCCACAAAGGGCCGCCGCATCCTCTTCGTGCCTACTACCTGGGCTGCGTTCCAGGCGGCGGAGACGCTGGACGAACTCGTCGCCCGCGCGCCGCGCCCTATCGCTGATTCGCCACTCTACGGCATGATTCAACAGCAGATCGAGGGCAAGGGCGGCATCCCCGACCCCCACTCGGCCCACCAGAAGCGGCTCTTTGAACTGCCCGACGCCGAGTATGACTTCCTCGATTGGTAAGCTTCCCGCTTGTGATACAATTCCTGCATGACTGACACGCCCACCCTCACCGTTGCCGCGTGGCCCATCATCGGCCACGACCTCTCAGTCGCGCGGCTGGCACAGGCCGCCGTCGAGAGCCGTCCCGCGCACGCCTACCTCTTTAGCGGGCCTGCCCACATCGGCAAGGAGACAGTCGCCCGCACCTTTGCTCAGGCGCTCCTCTGCCCGGACAGTGGCGCGCGTCCCTGCGGCGAGTGCCGCGCCTGCAAGCTCGTCCAGGCGAACCGCCACCCCGACTTCCTGACGCTGGACATGGCATGGCAGAGCCTCAACGTGCCCAAAAAAGAAGAGGCACAGGCTATCAGCGTGGATGCGGTGCGCCTCCTCAACAGTGAGTTGGCCCGCCGCCCGCACGAGGGGCGCTGGAAGGTGCTGCTCGTCCCGAACGTGGACGAGCTAACGATGCAAGCTTCTAATGCCTTCCTCAAGACGCTGGAAGAGCCGCCCGC
>DASVVH010000379.1:0-6019 GCA_036386615.1 Ardenticatenaceae bacterium | reverse complement strand
AGAGGCCCCTTGAGTTGGCGACGGAAAGCTCGTAGGCGGAGGTACTGAGCGCGCCACTGGCGACGCAGCCCGCCTCGTGGGCCGGGCGGGTCACGCGCTCCACCGCCGAGGCGCGAATGCGCGGGCTGGCGCTGGCGGTGTCCGGCTCGAAGCCGGGCACGTCCACAAAATGCTCGTCCGGCTCCGGCAGGCCGGGCCACTGCTCGTTTTCCGGCTGTGCCTGAGCAAGTCGAATCGCCGTTTGAATCACCGATTCGAGCGAGGCCGTCTCGATGGAGTTGCCCGTCGCTACGCCGACGCTGTTGCCCAGCGCCACGCGGACGCGAAGCTGGAGGTTCGTCTCGGCCACGTTCTGATGGACCTCGTTGTTGGCGAAGCGCGTCAGGTGCTCGTCGGTGACGGTCAGCACGACTTCGGTTTCATCGGCGGGCGAGAGGGCGAGAACCTGTCGGCTGATGTCGCGTAGTTGCTCGATTCCTTGCATGGCGTCTCCTGTACAGCGTTCTATCGGTTTCGTTTACCTTCGTTCCGGCTTGCTACTCGTCCTCAGGGAAGTCGCCCTCGATAGCTGTTCCTTTAGCAATCGCCTGCTGCAACATGGCCTCGCTTACCGCGTCAAAACGGGCTTGCCATTCCTCATCCGTGAGTTTTGGTCTTCGGACAGATAGTCGCCTCGCCAAGGCAGCAAGCTCCAGCGCCGATAGAGGAGAGAGTGCCGCTTCTGGATCACTATCCATTTCCATAACCTCCCGCAGCAGAGATGCAATGAAACGTTCGACGCTCTCGCCTCGTTCCATTGCTCTGTGTTGCACCTGTTCTTGAAGGTCGTTCGGCAGATGAATGGTTACGGTACTCATCGTGGCTGTCCTTCTGGTTCTGGTGACGGAACACGCATTTTACTTACCTAGAATGCGGACGTTGCGGAAGCGCGAGGTGCTGGCCCCGTGCCCGACATGGCCGAGTTGCGAGGGCTGGCCCTTGCCGCAGTTGGGGAGACCCCAGAGCGTCCAATCGTCACCGATGGCGTCGCACGAGTTCCAGAATTCCGGGGTGATGCCCGTGTAGATGGGGTCTTTGTACATCTGGCCCAACTTGCCGTCTTTTATCTCGTAGGCGAGCTCACAGCCGAACTGGAAGTTGAGCCGCTTGTCGTCAATGGACCAGGAGCGGTTCATGTCCAGGTAGAGGCCGTTTTCGGTGTCCGCGATGAGGTCATCCACTTTCCAGTTGCCGGGCAGCAGGTTGATGTTGGTCATGCGGATGAGCGGCAGGCGGTTCCAGTCGTTGGCGCGCATGGTGCCGTTGGAGGTTTCGGGCGCGTCGGGGCGGATGCGGTGCAGCTTCTGAGCGTCCTCGCGGCTGGTGATGTAGCCAACGAAGCGGCCATCCTTCACGATGTCGGTGCGCTGGGCGGGCACGCCCTCGTCGTCGTAGCCGAAGGTGCCGAGGCCATGCGGCACGGTGGCGTCGGCGACGATGTTCACCACCTCAGAGCCGTACTGGAGGTTGTAGAGCTTGTCGGGCGTGAGGAAGGAGGTTCCGGCGTAGGCCGCCTCCGTGCCGAAGACGCGGTCCAACTCGATGGGATGGCCGCAACTCTCGTGGACCTGAAGCGCCACCTGCGGGCCACTGATTACGATGTCGAAGGTGCCGCCGGGGCATGGCGGCGCGGAGAGGAGCGCCACCGCCTCCGTCGCGATGCGCCCGGCGTTCTCGGCGAGGTCCATCTTCTGAATGTGCTCGTAGCCGCCCGTCACGAACTGCCCGCCGAAGGAGTTGGGATAGGAGCGGCGCTGGAACTCGCCCTGCGCGGCAGCCATCGCGCTGATGCCCGCCCCGCTCTCCACCAGAATCTGCTGGATGGAGGCACCCTCGCTGTTGGCGAAGAACTTGTGCTCGCGCTGGAAGTTCATGGTGCCGTTGGTGATGAAAATGCCCTGCACGGCGCGCATCTCGCGGTCGGCGGCCAGGAGCACCTCTATCTTCTCGGTGAGCGGTACATAGAACGGGTCTATCTCGTAGGGCGTGGTGTAAGAGCCGACGGAGGTGACGGGCGGGCCGAGGTGGACGCCGCCACTCTTGGGCGAGCGGACCAGTGCGCTGGCACGGGCGATGCGCGTCGCCTGCTCAACAACGCGATCTATCTCCTCGAAGGCCATTAGGTAGGAGGAGGCGAAGCCCCACGCGCCGTCCAGCAGCACGCGCACACCGAAGCCCAGGCTGTTGGCTTCCTCGACGCCCTCCACCAGCCCATTCTTGACGACGATACGCTGAGTTCTTTTTTCGGTGACGCGGATGTCGGCGTAGGACGCGCCGAACGATTCGGCTACGTCCATCGCGCGGTCGGTATAGTCGCGCATCTTGCTCGTTCCTCCCGTTGGTCTCGTTCCGCATACATTAGCCTCCCTAACGGAGAGCGTCAAGCGGGTGCGGGAAGCGGGTGCGGGATACGGGATGTGAGATGTGAGATGTGAGATGTGGGATATGAGATACGGGATGCCGGATACGAGATAACGGATGGACGGCAGGTGCGGTGTCATTGTGGTTAGGAGAGGTGGCGAGGTGTCTTATGTGAAGTAGGGCTTACAAAAGCTTACATTGGAGGGCGATAGATGTAAGCCCTTGTTGACATAATTCTTCGAGCCGGAGTTGTGTAGAGCTTGGGAGCTTGTGGCTTACTTATTTATCTGCCTTACGCCTATGTGTTAACAATGTTGGCCTAAACCCACATCTATCGCGCTTCAATGTTGGCTTTGCTTCACATAACGTGGCGTCGGCACCTACCCTACTCCTATCGTGCATCCTCGCGTTCTCTGTTAATCCGTTGGCGGTCGTCCCGCCCGAAGGGCACCCGCGTCCGTCGGTCGTCGCTACCTCGATTGGGCAGGTGGTATCAAAAGCATATAATCCCCGCTTGGCTATTCGAGCGGCGGGCGCGGGCAGATAGTCGCTGACCAGTTTACCCCCATCAGACGCGTTGAGCAGGAGCACTACGATTCTCCCCCTCTCTTGATAAGCCGACCTCCCTTTCACCATCTCACCACAGCGAGAGTCAATTCCCCTATGGATTTATTGCAAGCCATCGTGCTCGGCATCGTGCAGGGCGCTACCGAGTTTATTCCCGTGTCAAGCAGCGCCCACCTCGTGTTGGTGCCCTGGCTGCTGGGCTGGCAGTCGCCGGGCCTGTTGTTCGACCTCATGGCCCACTGGGGCACGTTATTGGCGGTGGTGGCCTATTTCCGGCGCGACCTCCTCGACATCGTGAGCAGCGTCTTCCGCGACCTGGCGCGGGGCAAGCCGTTCGCCTCTACAGACTCCCGCCTGGGCTGGCTCATCGTCCTGGCGACGATTCCGGCGGTGGTGCTGGGCTATCTCTTCAAAGACCAGTTCGAGGCGCTATTCGGCAGGCCAACCCTGGTAGCGGGCTTCCTGCTCCTGACGGGCGTCATCCTGTGGGTGAGCGAGAGCCTGGGACGCCGCGTTCGTGACCTGGACTCCATCAAGGTGCCGGATGCCCTGCTGATTGGGCTGGCGCAGGCGGCGGCGATTACGCCGGGCATCTCCCGGTCAGGCTCAACCATTGGCATGGGGTTGGTGCGGGGGCTGGAGCGGCCCGCTGCCGCGCGCTTCTCCTTCCTGATGATGATACCCGTCGTCTTTGGCGCGGGCCTGTTGCAGCTTCTGGACGTGATGGACGAGGGTATCTCCGACGGTGCCGTTCTCATGATGGCGGCTGGTTTCCTGGCTGCCGCGATAACGGGCTACGTCTGCATCGCGTTTCTCATCAGCTTTCTCGCCCGCCGCAGCGTGCGGTCATTCGCCATCTACTGCTGGCTCTTCGGGGCGGCGTGCCTGCTCGTCGCGTGGGTAAGATGAACGGCAGACGGTGGACGGTAGACGATGGACGGTGAGCGTCGCTTGCGGAGGCCCGCGCTCTCTACGATGTGGAGCCAGTTGCGGCACGAGAATCTGGCCGAGTTCGTCGGCGTGGCGCTGGCGCTGGGCTTCGAGCAGGTGGAGTTGAGCCACGTCGTCACGCCGGAGATGCTTGAGGCGTTGCCCGCCGCGCTGGCCCCGGCGGTGCGCGTGCTGCATCATCCCTGCCCGAACCCCGGCGGCGTGCCGGAGCTGAGCGACCCTGACGAGGGACGGAGAGGGATGGCGGTTGGTGCTGCCAAACAGAGCATCGAGTGGGCGGCGCGGTTGGGGGCGGGCGTCGTGGTGCTGCACCTGGGCGTCGTGGGCGTGGACCCGCGCTGGGAGAATGCTGTCAGGGCGCGCTGGTTGCAGGGGGAACGCGAGGAGATGACCTTCACGATGCTGGCGGGCTTCGTGGAGGGGCTGCGCGCGTCTCAGGCGGCGCGCTACCTGGACGCGGCGCGGCGCTCGCTGGCGCAACTGGTGCCTTTTGCCCGCGAGCGTGGCGTGCAACTGGGGCTTGAAAACGGGGAGTGGTGCTTCTCGATTCCCTCGCTGGAAGAGGCGCGGTTGCTGCTGGATGATTTCGATACGCCCACCGTTGGCCTGTGGGTGGACACGGGCCACGCGACGATTCAGGAGCGGTTGGGGTTCGATAGCCTGCTGGCGTGGGTACAACTGGCCCCGGAGCGGCTGCTGGGGCTGCACTACCACGATGTGAACGGCCTGCGCGACCACCTCGTTCCGGGCAGGGGCACGATAGACTGGCGCGCCCTATCTGAGCACATCCCCGCACATGCTTTGCCGACCTGTGAGTTCGACTGGTACTACACGCCGGAGGAAATCGTCGCGGGGGCGGAGCGGCTGGGGATTAATGGGCTGGTTGCCTGGGGAGAAGAGGAGTAGATGGCGGCGCGGGCGCGGCCCCTGCCCCTCGTGGAACGGCTGCGCGACGGCGCGCGTGTCGGGGCGCTGCTGGTGGCAGTCGTAGCCTTTGTGCTGTACGTGGCAACGCTCGTGCCGGGGCCGCTGGGCGGCGATTCAGGGGAGTTCCAGTACATGCCGCGCGTGCTGGGGCTGCCGCACCCGACGGGCTTCCCTCTCTACCTGCTGCTGGGGTGGCTGTGGTCATGGCTGCCTCTGGGCACGCTCGCCTTCCGCATGAATCTTTTCTCGGCGCTGTGCGCGGCGCTGGCGGTGGGGCTGCTCGTCGTGGTGGGGCGGGAGCAGGGGTTCCGCCGCGTGGCGGCGCTGGGCGGCGCGCTGGCGCTGGCGCTGGCACCCGGTTTCTGGCGTTACGCGGCAGTCGCGGAGGTGTACACGCTGCACGCGCTGCTGCTGGTGGGCGCGTTGTTCGGCTGGCTGCGCTGGTCGGCGGCGCGGTCTGGCGGGGAGCCGGGCCAGTGGCGCTGGTTGTGGGTGGCAGCGTTCGCTACAGGGCTGGGGCTGACCAACCACCCGACCTTCGCCTTCGTGGTTCCGGCGGCGATTCTCTTCCTGGTAGGCCATCTGGTCCTTCCGTCGCGCTCGGAGGGTAAGGGTGCGACGGCGAATAGAGGTCGGTGGCGCGGGCTGCTCGTCGCGGGGCTGCTGTTCGCACTGCCCGGCCTGCTCTACGCTTACGTTCCCCTGCGCCTGTGGCAACTGGATACTGGCGGAGCCGGAGCGTTGAACGAGCCAATTGCCAGGGGCGTGATGACGCCGTTCATCCGCGCCGAGTGGGGCTGGGACGGGGTGGTGCATTATATTCTGGACCGCTCTTATACGGGCAATCTGAGGGTCGAGTGGGGGCTGCTGCCATCGCGGCTGCCCGATGCGCTCCTGAGCGAGTTCGGCCTCGTGGTGGGGCTGCTGGGCGCGGGCGGTGCGCTGCTGTGGGCGTGGCGACGACCCCGGACGTTCCTCCCCTTGGCGGCGCTCTTTCTGCTTTCGGCGGTTTACGGCATTAGGGTTCTGGCGGCGCTGGAGGAGATAGAGGAGACGCTGGACCCGGTGACGGTGCTGCTGCCCGCGATGCTGGTCTTCGCGTTGTGGGCCGCGCGGGGCTTGGAGGGGCTGGTGGAAGGGGTGAGCCGCCTCACCCGACGACCCGCTATTGCGA
>DASVVH010000378.1:0-13458 GCA_036386615.1 Ardenticatenaceae bacterium | reverse complement strand
TGTTGATGTCGGCCAGATAGGGCCGGATGGTGCGCCCGAAAAGCTCAAAGGTCGGGCCAAATGGAACCACAGCCGCGCCGACCAGCGCCGGGATGGTGACGGCAATCGGCGCAATCACGTAGAGCAGCTTATCCGCGTGCGACGGGATGATGTCTTCCTTGAAGAGCAGCTTGATGCCGTCGGCGGCGGGCTGCAACAATCCGCCGGGACCAACGCGGTTCGGACCAACGCGCGACTGAAGCCCAGCGAGCACGCGGCGCTCGAAGAGCGTCAGGTAGGCGAAGCCCGTCAGGAGTACGCCGAAGATGACGACGATTTTGATGAGGATTTCGACAATATCCGCTGTTGTCATTGGCTCGTTTCACTTCTCGGCGATAAACGGTGGACAGCGGGCGGGTTTGAAGCCCACCCCTTATGTACAAATCAGGCTAAGGTCTCGTCTCGATGATGCGCTGGGCGATGGAGTCCGCTGCGACGAGCGGAGCCTTGGCTACGGTGGCGGTGCTCGTGGTGGAGCCGCCGTCCAGAAGGGCGTTCCACTCCGCGCCATCAACGTTCAGCGGAATGACGACCATGCCTGGCTGTAGCCGCGCGTCCAGGAGGAGCGGCGCGGTCACGTCGGTGCCTTTGGCCGTCACCGTGACCATATCGCCAGCGTTGGCCCCAATGGCTCCAGCGTCGAGCGGGTTCATCTTGACGAAGGGTCGCGCGCGTCGCGGGTCCAGAATGTGGCTGCGGCGGATGAGTGTGCCATTGTCGTTGAGCTTGCGCTGCCCCACGAGGCGGAACTGTGCCCCACCGAGGGGCCGCACCGGGCCTAGTTCGTGCCAGCGCAGGTCGAACTTCGGCTTCTTGGCCTCGGCCCCCGCCTCCCACTGCACGCCGGACCACGTATTCAGGAGCGAGGTGCCATTGTAGATGTGGTGGCCCCCCGCCGTCGTGGTCCAGCCCACCCCCTCGCCACGCAGCTTGTCGTAGGTGAGGCCCTTGTAAATCTTGACCTTCTTAGCAATCTCCTGCGCCACGTCGGCGGCGACGAAGTATTCGGGCCACTCCGCGTTGAACTGCTCCGCGAGGAGGGAGATAATCTTCCAGTCCGGCAGCGACTGGCCTATCGGCTCCAGCCCCGCCTGGAAGCGCTGCACGCGGCGCTCCATGTTCGTGAAGGTGCCCTCGCGCTCCGCGTAGGCCGACGCGGGAAGCACCACATCCGCCATAAGGGCCGTCTCGGTCAGGAACAGGTCCTGCACGACCAGGAACGTCTGCTGGAGGATGGGCCTGCTGGAAGGGTAATCGCGCACCGGGTCCGACGCCATGACGTAGGCCGCGCGGAGCGGAGCCGCGCCGTTCAGCATCTCGTCCATCGTCGCGCCCGGCGAGGCGACAGGCTCGTAGCCCGCCGCGAGGTGCGGGAGCACGCCCATGTCCACCGCGCCCTGAGAGTTGTTGTGAGGCCAGAGCGCCACGAGGCCCGAATCGGGCTGCCCCGCCTTGCCCGTCGCCACCAGCAGCGCCACGAGCGCATCCACCAGCACAGGAGCGTTGGCACCCGCGTTGGCAAGCCCCTCGCGGCCTACCATGATGACCAGTTGCTCCGCGCCCGTGATGGCGCTCACGATGCCGTCCAGCGTCGCCTGCTCAAGTCCCGTCTCGGTGGCGAGGTCGGCGCTATCCAGGCCGTTCACGGCGGAGGTCAACTCCTCCGCCCCGCCCAGCTTACCGAAATCAGCACTGCCCCCGGCCAGCACGCCCCGGAGCAGGGCCGCCGCCAGATGCGCCTCGCTGCCCGGCTTGACGAGCAGCGTCTGGGTCGCGTCCATCATCTCTTTAGTGCTGCGACTCTGTACCACGACGAGTTGCGCGCCCAGCCGCGCCGCGCCGCGCACGCGCAGGTAGGCGACGGGCTGCTCCTCTTCGAGGTCGGCCCCGATGGTGAGGATGACCGAGTTCTTGCCCAGGTTGCCCAGGCTGGAATTGCTCGTGAGGCCGACGTTGTAGACCGCCTCTTCGATGCCCGTGTTGGTCGGCCAGCGCAGGCGGTGGTCAATATTCGAGGTGCCAATCACCTCGCGCATGAACCGCGCGAAGAGATAGAGGTCTTCATTGCCCGTGCGGTCCCCCGCGATGCCGCCAACCACGCCCGGCCCCTCGGTGGCTAGAACCTCCGCGAAACGGTTCGCCACCAGCGTCAGCGCCTCGTTCCACGTAGCGGGGCGGAACTCGCCACTTGCCATGTCCTTGATGAGCGGCGTGGTCAGGCGGTCCTCGGCCCGAATGTGGTGATGCCCGAAGCGCCCCTTGTCGCAGAGCCACATCTCGTTGACCCACTCGTTCTGGCGCGGCATGATGCGCTGGATTTCGTCCGAGCGCGTGCCCAGCACGGTGTTGCAGCCGACGGGGCAGAGATTGCAGACGCTTGGAACGTTCGTCAGTTCCCAGGGGCGCGGCTTGTGGTGATAGTCGGCGGAAAGCAGCGCTCCGACGGGGCAAACGTCGGTGACGTTGCCGCTGTAGTAGCTGTCGAAGGGCGGGTCCGAGTAAGTGACGATTTCCTGTCCGCGATTGCGGTCAGCGAACTTGAGCACCGGGTCGCCCGCGATTTCTTCCTGAAAGCGGATGCAGCGCGAGCAGTAGACACAACGCTCCTGGTCGAGCCATACAAGGTCGCCCAGTGGAATCGGCTTCTCGAAATGGTACTTGTTACGCTTGTAGAAGCGGCTGAGGTCCGGCCCGTAGGCGAAGGTGAGGTCCTGCAAGGGGCACTCGCCGCCCTTCTGGCAGACGGGGCAGTCCAGCGGGTGTGAGGTCAGCAGGAACTCCAGCGTGCCGCGCCACGCGTCCGCGACGCGCGTGTTGGCCGTGCGAATGTGCGTACCCTCGGCGGCGGGCGTGGTGCAGGCCGTCGTCAGCTTCGGCTGCCAGCGAATAACCGCGTTCCCCTGCTCGTCCAGTTCGGGCGTGCCGTCCTTGTTCTTGCCCGGCGCGCCAATCTCGACGAGGCACATGCGGCACATGCCCACCGGGGTCATCTTCGGGTGGTAGCAGAAGACGGGGATATCCACATCCACCACCTTCGCTGCCTCCACGAGCATGACGCCCTTGGGAACCTGAATCGCCTGCCCGTCTACGTTTACGGTAACCAGTTCTTGTTCAGCCATCTCTAGTTCGCTCTAGTGTATCTTCCGGTAATTGTCGCCCGACCAGCAATCCGGTATGGGTAGCTCTAACTCTCTCAGAGTAGCGGTATAGGCTTCGATAGCATCCCTCACGTTGGCTAAGGCTTCCTCTCGCGTCGTGCCCTGCGTGTTGCAGCCCGGCAGGCTGGGAACCTCGGCCACCCACCAACCCTCTTCGTCCTGATAGATATGAGCCTGATGCATCGCCTTGACCTTACTGCTACCTTGCCCGGATTAGTGCGCCCGCGACGAGCGGACCGCTTCTACCGCTTCCATCGCGTTCCCCTTGACGCCGCCCGCCGGGGCCTCCTCGTAGCCGTGCGTAATCTCACCCAGTGGAATGACGCCATCGTAGGCCCTGCCGAGGCCGTACTGCTCGAAGTCCGCGCGGAAATACTTCATCGCGCCGAGCACGACGCCCTGCGACGACTCGCCGAGCGGGCAGAAGCAGACGCCATTCATTTGCTCCGACACCATCTCCAGCATCTCCACATCGCCCGCGCGGCCCATCCCCATCATCATGCGGTCAAGCAGATTCTTCTGCCACCACGTCCCCTCGCGGCACGGGCTGCACTTGCCGCAGCTCTCGTGCTGGTAGAAATCCACCATCTTCTTGGCGAGCCACGCGATGTCCGTCTGGTCGTCTATCACGATGCAGCCGCCGGAGCCGCCCATCGAGCCAGCCGCCTGAAGGCTGTCGTAGTCCATCACCGTGTCCAGGTGCGCCTCGGTCAGAATCGGCGCGGAGACGCCGCCGGGAATGAAGCCCTTGATGCCGTGCCCCTTCCAGATGCCGCCCCCGTGCTCCATGATAAGCTCGCGCGCCGTCACGTTCATCGGCAATTCATAGTTGCCGGGCCGCGTGACGTGGCCGCTCAAGCAGTAGACGCGCGTGCCGGGGCTTTTCTCCGACCCCCACTGCCGGAACCAATCGGCCCCGTTGCGAATGATGGCCGGAACGTGCGCCAGCGTCTCGACGTTGTTCACCGTCGTCGGGCGCTTCCACAGCCCCGCCTGCGCCGGGAAGGGCGGCTTGAGGCGCGGCTGCCCCAGATACCCCTCGATGGAGTTCAGTTGCGCCGTCTCCTCGCCGCAGATGTAGGCCGAGGCTTCAGGGTGCAGGTAGATGTCCAGCGAGAAGTCGGTCCCACCGATATTTTTGCCCAGCCATCCGTTGGCGTAGGCATCGTTGACCGCCATCTGAATCATCTCCGCGCCGAACTTGAACTCGCCGCGATGGTAGATGTAAGCCGTCGTCGCGCCAATAGCGTAGGCCCCGATGATGACGCCCTCGATGAACTGATGAGGGTTGTTCTCGATAATCTCATGGTTGCCGAAGGTGCCCGGCTCCCCCTCCGCACAGTTGACGACGAAGTAGACCGGACCCTGCACGTTCTTCGGCATGAAGCCCCACTTCACGCCAGTCGGGAAGCCCGCGCCGCCGCGCCCGCGCAGCCCGGACGCCTTGACCACGTTGATGACCTCGTCGCGGCCCAACGCCAGCGCCTTCTGGAGTCCCTTGTAGCCTTCCGCCTCGTTGACGTACACGTCATACTGGTGGATGTTTGGGGTCTCGCGGTGGCGACAAATCAGATAAACCTGTTCCATGCCCTATCGCCTTCTCAGATGTTGCAGTCGCTTATAGCAGTATCATTGCCGACGAACGCGTATCTTCCGTCGTTCGTCTTTCGGCCTTCGTCCACCGCTTAAAATCCCGTAGGCGTATCGGCGGTGCGCGGCAGGTGCCTGAGCGCGGGGCCATCCTGCGGCAGGCCGGAAGTGCGGATAATGTCAATCAGGTGGCGCATCTTCGACTCCGTCATGTTCTCGAAGAACTGGCGGTTGACCTGGAGAACGGGCGCGGAGCCGCACGCGGCCAGGCAGACAGCGTGCTCGACGGTGAAGAGGCCGTCCGGCGTCGTCTCCCCGTTCTGCACGCCCAGAATGTCGAGCAGTTGCTGGTACGCCCACTCCGCCCCGACCAACGCGCAGGGCATATCCGTGCAGAAGCGGATGATGTACTTGCCCATCGGCTGATGGTAGTACAGCGAGTAGAACTGGCTCACCGCGTAGACCTCGGTGGCGTCCAACTCCAGAATCAACGCCACCTCACGAATCGCCTCATCCGTCAGGTAGCCGTACACGTCCTGCGCCTCGTACAGCATCGGCATCAGCGCCGCGCGCTTTTCAGGGTAGTGGCTGAGAATCTCGTCAACCGTCTCGCGTCGTTGTGCTAGTAACATTATCGTTCCTCAAGATGTGAGATGTGGGATGCCCAAAGCTTTTGTCATAGGGTCTTTAGCAATGCTGTTCGTCGTTATCCCGTATCCCATATCTCGTATCCCGTATCACCTATCAACCTCGCCGAGCACCGGGTCCAGACTCGCAATGACGGCCACGAGGTCCGCCACGAGGCCACCTACCGACATCGCCGGAATCGCTTGCAGGTTGGCGAAGCTGGCCGAGCGCATGTGGACGCGGCAGGGCTTGGCCGACCCGTCCGACACGATGTAGTATCCCATCTCGCCGCGTGGTGACTCCACCGGGACGTACGCCTCGCCGGGCGGCACCCGCGCGCCCTCTGTCCACAATTTGAAGTGGTGGATGAGCGCCTCCATCGAGAGGTAAATCTCTTCCTTCGGCGGCGGCGCGACCTTGTGGTTGTCAATGCGGAACCGCCCACCGGGGAGGTCGCGTAGCGCCTGCTCGACGATGCGGAGGCTCTGGCGCATCTCCTCCATGCGGACGAGATAGCGGTCGTACACATCGCCCCGCGTTCCCACGGGAATGTCGAACTCGAAGGCGTCGTAGATGGAGTAGGGCTGCGTCTTTCGCAAATCCCAGGGCAGCCCCGCCGAGCGCAGGGTCGGCCCCGTGATACTGAGCGCCAGCGCCTTCTCGGCGGTGATAGCCCCCACGCCCTGCGTCCGCTCCATCCAGATAGGATTCTTCGTCAGCAGCCGCTCGTACTCGTCAATCCGGCCAGGGAAGATGTCCAGAACAATCTGGACCGCTTGCTCGAAGCCCGCCGGAAGGTCAGTCGCCAGTCCACCGGGGCGGAAGTAGTGCGCGTGCATCCGGTCGCCTGAAACCATCTCGATGATGTCCGAGATCATCTCGCGCTCGCGGAAGCCGTAGAGGAAGACGCTCATCGCGCCGATGTCCAGCGCGTGCGTGCCCAGCCAGACGAGGTGGCTGGAAAGGCGCGTCAATTCGCCAATAATGATGCGGGCATACTCCGCGCGCGGCGGGCATTTTATGTCAAGCAAACGCTCGACGGACATGCAGTAGGCCCACGTACAGTACTCTATCGCCAGATAGTCCATTCGCGGCGGGAGCACGCACCCCTGCTCGTAGTTCAGCGTCTCGAAGGTCTTCTCGATGCCTGTATGCAGGTAGCCCACGTCGGGGTCCGCTCTGAGAACGCGCTCACCCTCCAACTCCACTTCCAGGCGAAGCACTCCGTGCGTGGAGGGGTGCTGCGGCCCCATGCTGAGGGTCATCCTGCCGCCCTCTTCGCCCTCTTCCCAGGTCGGCATCAGGTGCTGTTTCAGCCGCGCGTCCTGCACGCGGTCCTCCGCGCGTTGCGCGGGCGTCGCATCCCGACCCATGACCCAGTTCGCGGCTCGATTCAATAGTCCCATTCCGTCCTCGCTTACCTGCCGTTCCCATCGTTCAGTCGGCTTGAGCCGACTTGAGCTTTCAGCTTGGGGTTTAAACCCCAAGCTCCTCATTCCTCAGCGTAAGGCTTGCTCTCCTGGATGGCCCTGAAGTTGTGGGTGAACTGCACCGGCTCGTAAACCACCGGGAAGTCCTTGCGGAGCGGGTGCCCCTCCCAATCCTGCGGCATCATGATTCGCTTAAGATTCGGGTGGTTCTGGAAAATGACGCCGAACAAATCGTAGACCTCTCGCTCGAAGAAGTTGGCACCGGGCCAGATGGAGACAACCGACTCGATGACCGGCTTCTTCTCCGGCAGGCCCGCCTTGATACGGAGCCTGTCCGGGCGCTCGACGTTCGTCAGGTGATAGACGACCCAGAATCGCGGCTCCTCGCCGTGACAGTCGTGCGCCGTCACGTCCGAGCAGAGCACGAACTTCTCCTCGTCTCGCAGCCACAGCATGATATCGAGAATGGACTTGGGGTCCACAGTGGCAGTAGCCTCGCCAAGCCGCGTGCTGGTCAACAGAATCTTATCGCCGAACTGCACCGCCAGCCGTTCCAGCGCGGTCAATTCGCGTTCTGGTATAGCTTCCGGCGTTGTGGCCTCGTCATCGGCCAGGGCCTCGTAACGGCTAGCCATCGAGAGTTCCTTTCGACACGGGTGGGGCAACTGGGAGCGCCACCGGGGAGGTTCAACCGTTGGTGGCTCCTGTCTGTACGGCGACGCTCCGAATCATGACTGAAGGAGTGGGCGACAGTGCCCAGGTATGGAGGTGTACGGCCTATCACAAGTTCGGGCGCGTATCCCGGATGATAGTCCTGCCGCCGATGCGAAGGAGGTCGCCCTGCGCCTCGTGCTGAATCTTGCGGTGAAGCTGAATGATACCGTCAATCAGCGCTTCCGGGCGGGGTGGGCATCCGGCCACGTACACGTCAACGGGCACAATCTCATCCACACCCTGCACCACAGCGTAATTATTGAAGATACCCGCGCACGAAGCGCAATCGCCCATCGCTACGACCCATTTCGGTTCCGGCATCTGATCGTAGAGGCGGCGCAAAACGGGTGCCATCTTGCGGCTCACGCGGCCCGCCACAATCATCAGGTCCGACTGGCGCGGAGAGGCGCGCATCAACTCCATGCCGAAGCGCGACATATCGTAGCGGGGAGCCTGCGCCGCCATCATCTCGATAGCGCAGCACGCCAGCCCGAAGAGCATCGGCCACAGCGCGCCCTGGCGCGCCCAGCCCACCACGTCATCCAGCTTTGCGAGCATGATTCCCTGCTCGCCGTCTTTGTTATGTTCGAGCACCAGGGGTTCAGGACGTTCTAGTCCCATTCCAGGGCTCCTTTCTTAACGATGTATATGTAACCGACCATCAGTATCAGCAAGAACACCGCCATCTCTATCAGCCCAAAAAGCCCCAGTTGGCGGAAAACCAGCGCCCAGGGATAGAGGAAGATAACCTCTATGTCGAAGAGAATGAAGAGCGTCGCCACCAGATAGAAACGGATGGGCAATCGCTGCATCGCCTCGCCCACCGCCACCATCCCCGACTCATAGGGTTGCAACTTCCGCTCGGTAGGCTTGTTCGGCCCCAGCACCACACCCAACAGGACGATAACCACAGCAAGTGCCGTGCTCAGGAGCAGCAGCAGGCCGATGCCCGCGTAAGCCATAGTTGTAGTCATGCCATTACCTCAATCACCGGATACGAGATACGAGATGCAGGATGCGAGATAAACACTGCCAGGTCAGAGCACTCAGCAAGGTTCAAGCCGTTATCCCGCATCTTGTATCCCGTATCTCGTATCTCATTCCCGCATCTCGTATCCTGTATCCCGTATCTCCTACACCGCCGCTTTTTGCGCGGCCTTCGCGGTGCGGGCCGACTCCTCGCGCTCCCAATCGTTCGGGTGCGTGTCCGCGTAGTACGCCGTCGAGACCAGCAACTCCTGCATGTTGTACACCCACGACTCGTGCCGCTCGTAGGAGGAAAGCTCGAAATCGTGGTTCATCTTGATGGCATCGAAGGGGCAGAACTCCGCACAGTACCCGCACTGCATACAGATGGACGTATCAATGTAGAACTCCGAGCACTGCGGGATGGTCTTCCCACTCGCGTCCTTGGACTGCACAATCCAGATGCACTGCGGCGGGCACACCTTCGCGCAGATGCCGCACGAGGTACAGCGAATGTCGCCCGTGTCGTCCTCGTAGATGAGCATCGGGTTGAAGCGGAAACGCTCCGGCCTCGTCAGCTTCTCTTCGGGATACTGCACCGTCATGTACCCGCGCGTGTCAGTCTCGATGCGCCCCGACGAGAGCAGCCCCGACGGCTTCCATTGCTTCCGCATGACGATGCGCTGGAAATCCTGCCCGATGGTGTACAGGTAGTGGTCGAGGGTAATCCACAACCCCTTCCAGAAGTTGCTTCCGAAGTCAAACACTAGCGGTCCACCTCTCCCATGATGATGTCAATCGAGCCGAGGATACCAATCACGTCCGCCACCTTGTGCCCCTTGCTCAACTCGCTCAGTGTCGAGAGATTGATGTAGGACGGCGCGCGAACGTGATAGCGGTAAGGATTCGACCCGCCATCCGACACCACGTAGATTCCGAACTCGCCCTTCGGGTGCTCGATGCGGCCATACGCCTCGCCCGCCGGAACGCGCAGGCTCCACTTCGGCGTCCCTTCCAGAATCGGCCCACCCGAAGGCATATCGCGCAGCGCCTGCTCCAGAATGCGGCGGCTCTGCTCCACCTCCAGCAGCCGAATCCAGTAGCGGTCAAACACGTCCCCGCCATACGACACCGGCACCTCGAAGTCGAACCTGTCGTAGATGCTGTAAGGCTGTGCCCGCCGCACGTCGTACTGCACGCCGGAGGCCCGCAGCATTGGCCCCGTCACCCCGTAGTTGATGGCGAGGTCGCGCGGCAGCACGCCAATACCCTTCGTCCGCGACTGCACGATCTCGTTCTTCGTCAGGTAGCGGTCCAACTCCTCCACCGCACGCGGGAAGCGGTCGTAGACCAGCGTATGCACCGCCTTCAGGAAGGTGTCGTCCACGTCGTAGACCACCCCGCCGAAGCGGAAGTAGTTGACCATCATCCGCGAGCCTGTGACCATCTCGAAGAGGTCAAGAATCTGCTCTCGCTCCTCCATCACGTAGACGGCGGGCGTGAAGAAGGCCCCCAGGTCACTAATCAGGAAGCCGATGGACCAGAGGTGGCTGGCGATGCGCGTCAACTCGTTCATGATGACGCGCAGGTACTCCGCCCGCTCCGGCACCTTCGAGCCGAGCAGCTTCTCCACAGCCAGCGCGTAGCCCCACTCGTTAGCCATCTGCGCCACGTAGTCCAGACGGTCAGTGAACGGAATGTTCATCAGCCACATGTTCCGCTCGCCAATCTTGTGATGGTTGCGGTGCATGTAGCCGACGATGGATTCCAGGTCCACCACCGTCTCGCCGTCCAGCAGCACGCGCATCTGGAAGACGCCGTGCGTGGAGGGATGCTGCGGGCCGAGGTTCAGCAGAATCTTGTCGGTTCGGATGTCCGTCAGGTTGTGCAACTCTTCCGGCTGCAACACCAGCGTCCCGTCGCGCGCGGGCCGCCAGTTCTTCACGTCCCACCCCTGTGGGTACTTCAAGTTGTGCCCCCACAGGTTGCGGTCCTCCGCGTAGACGTGGTACCCCTCCGGCCAGCGGCTATCGAATGGCTTCTGCTCCTGCTCGTAGTAAGGCTCCTTGTAATCCTTGCGGAGTGGGAACCCCTCGAACCCCTCCCACATCAGGATGCGCTTCAGGTTCGGGTGCCCCGCGAAGCGAATCCCGTACATGTCGTAGGTCTCGCGCTCCTGCCAGTCCACCGAGCGATACAGGCTCATCAGCGAGGGCACCACCGGGTCTTCCTTGTCCGCGTGGACCTTCAGGTAGACGTGCGGCCCGCCCTGCGTGATGCTGAACAGGTGGTAGACCACCTCGAAACGGTCAGGGTAATCCACAGCCGTCAGGTTCGACAGCAGGTCGAAGCCCAACTCGTCCCGCAGCACCGTCGCCACTGCCAGCAGCCGCTCCCGCTCCACCACCAGCGCGTTCCCCTCCAGCCGGAACGCGTCCGCACCGACCGAGTTTCGCAGGTGCTCCGCCACGCGGGTCGCCAGCTCCACCTCCTCCGGCGGCAGCTCCGCAACTTTCGCCTTGGGAGCCTTGCCCGCTTTCGTCGGCGGCTCCTCCTGCTCGGCCAACCGCGAATCGATGATAGGAATCTGGCGCGGGTCGAAAACGTCAGGGCCGAGCACGGGCACCGGAATGGACTCCGACACTCCCTTGCGATACCAGGGCACCTCCGACAGCTTCTGCCCCTCGATTTTTGCTTGCAGCGTCATCAAGCCCTGCAACAGCGCCTGCGGCGTCGGCGGACAGCCGGGCACATATACATCAACGGGCAGGTACTTGTCAATCCCGCTGACGACGTTGTACCCCTCCTTGAAAGGCCCGCCGCCCGTCGCGCACGCCCCCATCGCAATCACGTAACGCGGCTCCGGCATCTGGTTATACAGACGCACAATCGCGGGCACCATCATCTTCGTCACCGTGCCCGACACAATCATCACGTCAGCCTGTCGCGGCGACGGGCGGAACAACTCCGCCCCGAACCGTGCGATGTCGAACCGCGCCCCGCCCGTGCAAATCATCTCGATAGCGCAGCAGGCCAGCCCGAAGCCCATCGGCCAGATGGAGGACTTGCGCCCCCAGTTGTACACCTGGTCCAAACCCCCAACCAGACGGTTCCAACTGCCCTTCCACACGGGCAGCGGCATCCCATCGTCGCCCATCCATTCGTCGTATCGCTCAACTACGTCACGGACTACCTCATTCGGCATGTCCAGTTCCTTTCAGATGCGAGATACAGGATACCAGATGCGGGATAACAGCCATTCAACGCAATTTGCTCTGAAATTGCACTGCTCATCCCGTATCTCGTATCCTGCATCTCGTATCCCGCATCTCGTTTCCCGTTACTCGTCCCGCTGAAGAAGCAGCATCTGCACGAGGACGTTCAATTCATCTTCCGGCATCGCGGCATAGGGCGGCATGATATTCTGGTACCCCTCCACCACATAAGCCCCCGGATTCACGATGCTCTCGCGGATGTACTCCTCGGCAGTCGTCGCCTCGCCCGTGTAGTTGGGGTCTTCGATGCGCTGCTCGGCGGTAACGCCCAGATTGTTGTGAGTCGGTCCCGTCTGTCCGTTCGCGTTAGCAACGTCTAGCTGGTGGCAACCCACGCACCCCTGCGCCGTGTAGATTTCAACACCCGCCTCGATAACCGCCTCCGAGTCTTCCACATCAACCGCGATGGGCGTTCGCTCCACGCCCGGCTCCTCCACCAACTCCGTCTCCCCGAAGTTCTGTAGGAAGTACGCGATGTCCTGAATCTGGTCCTCGCGGAGCGGGCCGCCGTACTGCTGGCTCCAGAAAGGCATCGCCATTCCCGATGCCGACTCGCCGACGTACTCGTCGGGCCGCGTAGATTCCAGGCGGCCACCCTCTATGGTGTTGACCAGCCAGTTGTGGACCGAACCCGTCCACCCCGTCTCCTCGGCGCGCGCGGTCAGCAGCGTCAGGCTATTAAGTGGCGGGCAGAGGCCCGGCACACCCTCGGCGTGCTCTCCGTGGCAGCGGACACAGTTATTATGGAAGAGCGCCGCCCCGTTCTCGATGCGCCGGGCAAGCTGCGACTCCGTAGCAACCGCCATGCGCTCCTCTTCCCTGGCACCAAGGAAGATAACAGCGCCAACCGACACGAGCATCAACAGGACGCCTAGAGTAATCTGCGTGCGAATCATGGGGTTCGTTCCGTATGATTAATGGCCGGTGTAGTGCGAGTCTTCGTGCAGGTAGACGATTTTCGAGTACTCGTTGCGTCCATCGTCCTGGCTTTCGTCATCCCAGGAAAGATTCATCGTAAGCTGGATCATGTTCGGCTGCCACTGCTCGACTTCCCAGGTGCCCAGCACGTTGTTGAAATCCTCGTTGGCGGTATCCGCCGCCGTGACGCGCTCATCGAAGAGCGCGAAGAGCCGGGTAAACTCATCCATCTCTTCAGGTGCTTCCCACTCTTCCGTGCTGTACTCGCCCAGGTTCTCGCTGAAGACCGCGTACCCCAGCTCCTCGACTGGCCCCTCGCCCTCCTGCGGCGACAGGTCTTGCAGGATGCGCGGCGCGGGCGGCGTCTCGATGCCCCACTGCGGCGTCCCCATGTAGCTCAGAATGACCGTCGCCGCCGCGAAG
This sequence comes from Ardenticatenaceae bacterium, assembly GCA_036386615.1. Taxonomy (GTDB): domain Bacteria; phylum Chloroflexota; class Anaerolineae; order Ardenticatenales; family Ardenticatenaceae; genus DASVVH01. The sequence continues at coordinate 318 of DASVVH010000378.1, read as the reverse complement.
AGCACACCCATCGCCAGCGCCAGCTTGCGGTTCTTGCCCAGGCGGCTGGGGTTGCGATCAATGTACGGCACCGCGAAGAGCAGCCCGAAAATGATGGTCGGCAGGATGACGCCCATCAGCGTCGGGTCGCCCAGCTTCAGCATCCCCTGAATCCACAGGAAGTACCAGGGCGCTTTCGTGTCGAGCGGCGTCACAAAGGCGTCCGCGTGGCTTTCCAGCGGCGCGATATTCGTCGCCATCACGTAGAGAATCATCGCCGCCAGCGTTGCCACCACCAGGAAAATCTCGTGGAGCATCAGGTCGGGAATGATGTCAATG
>DASVVH010000377.1:0-19634 GCA_036386615.1 Ardenticatenaceae bacterium | reverse complement strand
TCTCATGGGGTCGGTGGTGGAGCAGGGTATCTTCGCGCGCGGGCACCTGCGGCTGCGGCAGGATGCCATCATCCGGGGCGACGCCGTCAGCCTGACGATGCTGGACGTGAGTCAGGGCGTGCAAGCCAACAACCTCTTCGCGCCCGAAGTGATGCTGCGCGGGCCTGTTCGGCTGGAAGGCTCCATCTTCTGCCGCCGCCTGCGCCTCGCGCCGAGTGGGGGACATCACCTGCCGGAAGGGAGCGAGCTTGGCGGGTCGCTCATCTTCGCGGGCGAGTTCGAGAAGGTGGTGCCCGACGAGAAGATAGGCAGTGCCCTGAACGAACCGCGCCAGCCCATCGAGGTCTACCACCGCTCCGACGTGACCATCGGCGCTCACTGCACGCTCGTCGCCATTTTGGGCGACGTGAACGTGGAGGTGGGGCCGCGCCAGACGCAGCTTAACACCATCCGCGTCACCGGAAACGTGACGCTGGACCACCACAACACCGTCCGGCGCATCGAGGGGGAGGATGTGCTCATCGGGCCGGGCTGCCACGTCAACGAGGTTCACGCGCGCGGCAAGCTGACCATCCATCAGGGGAGCATCGTCGGCTTCGCCCGCGCGGGCAACGGCATCGAGTTGGCGCACAATGTCACCATCTCGTCGCCCGTGCTTTTTTCCGACAATGGGGCCATTCTGGAGCATGGCGAGGCGCGCTGGAAGAGCGAGGGCAAAGCGACGGGCCTCACGGCCTATCAACTCTTCGACTACGAGCGCGACGGGCAGAAAGGGAGCCTCGCCACCATCCTCCTGGACCATCGCCTCTATGAACTCTATGACCGCATCGCGCCGGGGTGGATGCCGCGCCTGAAGCCGACTCAGATTGTGGGCGGCGGCGAGCGTGTCCGCCAGCCAGCCCTCCCTAAGAGTATGCCGCAGCCGGGCGAGGCGGATTACCTGGAATTCGAGATGGACCTCACGCCCGCCAGCGAGCGTGACGCCACGCGGGAGAGCACTCCGCTCCCCACGCGTGTGCCTGAACCGGAGAGCACTGGCGAGGAGTCTGCGGAAAGTCCGCTGCCTGCCGCCGAGTCACCCCACGCGGAACAGCCAACCCGCCTCGTGCAGGAAGCGCCGGAGCCGCCGCCAGATGTGCCGGACTACCACGCGCCCCCCACGCGGCGCGGCACGCTCCGCCCGCCCGAACCCAGCGAGGAACCGACGCGCCTGATGGGCGACGAGGAGGAGCCGGGTGGATAACCGCTCGCTCCCCTTTGTCATGTCCCGCGTCAGCAGCGAGGAGGAAGAGGCTATCGCGCTCCTCTCCTACGTCGCCGACGACCTGCTGGGCGAGCACCACCGCGCCGTCGCCGCCCTGCGCCGCCGGGCAAGGCGCGTCAGCAACATCCTGTTCGTCGCGGCGCTTCTCCTCTTCACACTCTTTCTCGCGCAGGACTTCGAGACCGCGCCCCTTCCCATCCTCGTCATCCCGGCGGTGGCGATGCTCGTGCTCTTGCTCATGGGCATCTTCGTTCGCACCCGCCTCGTGGACGGCAACCGCTTGGGGCGGCCCGAAATCCTTCACGCGCAGAAGCTTTCCTGGCAGTGGCTGGCGATACCCCTGGACGAGGAGCGTATGATTCTCTGGGACACCCTCACCGATGAAGCCACCGCGCTCGACCTGCCCGCCAACCCGCCCAAACGCCCCGACTGGCTGTGGAAGGGCTGGCCCACTCTCACCCCGCTCGACGAGGAAAAGGCGCTCGTCAGCCGCCTGGGGGACGCGCTCGACGCGTGGCAGATTGCGCCCGATGCCGTCCGCCTCCCCCGCATCGAGGGCGACCAGCCCGACCTTCTGAGCCTGCTCGCCTCGCTGCCGCGTGGCCGCAGTTGGTCTCCCGCGCCGCCCCTGCCGCCCGCCCGCTCCCTCGAAGCCGGGCAGAGCGACCTGCGCCGCCTGATGCGCCTCTACCAGGAGCGCCACATCTACATTCGCCAACTCGACGCCTGGGAGGAGGCGCTGCACCGCTTCATCAAGTCGCTGGAACGGACGCTACGCGCCGCGCAGCCTGAGATGGTGCCGCCGCCCGCGCCGCCCGCCGCCCATCCGAGCGGCGACGTGCAGGCGCTCCTCGGCACGCTGGACCTCGTTCGCAGCAATGCGATGGAGAGTTTGCGCCTCCCCTTGCAGGACGAACTCAGCCGCGAGAAGGAGGCCCTTGCCGCCCACGTGGACCGTCTGACGCAGGAGTGGGAGCGCGAGCGCAACGGCATCCACTACAGCACCGAGACGGTCATCGGCTCACTCCAGCGCCAGCTTCAGGATATGGAGCAGCGCCTGATCCCCGAAACGCAACAGGCGCTCACTGCGAGTCAGGTCCGCCTACGTGAGGCCACCGAGCGCGTCGCTACCTGCGAGGCCGAACTGGCCGACAAGCGCAAGCAACTCCTGCTGGCGGGCAGTGGCTCCGACAGCGCGCCGCGCGCCTCGGACGACCGCAAGCGCGAGCTAGCCGCCGCCATCGAGCGCCTGTCCGGCACCCTGCCGGAGATGCGGCGCAACGTCAACATCCTGGAAGAGATCGTCGCCACCAACAGGACGGCTCTCGAACGTGCCCAGCGCCAGCTTGACCGCCTCCAGGTCGAACACCAGGAGTACGCCCAGAACCGTGACCAGCAGCTTGGGCAGGTGGACCAGAATTACCAGACCCGGCAGGACGCCCTGCGCGACCACTACGCGCCCATCATCCGAGCCATCGAGGCCGATCTTGCCTTCTTCGACATCCTGATTGACCGCTTCGCCGAGACGCTGGACCCCTTCCGCGTGGACCTGATGATGGACGACGAGGCCGTTCGCCCTTACAACGAGGTCATCCAGCAGACCGCGCAAATCTTTGACGCCAAACTCGCCGCCCTCACGCAATGGACGGAGCAGGTGCTGGACGCCATTCGCCAGCGCCGCGAGACCGTGCAGGTGCTCGTCGCCGCGATGGACGAGGCCGCCCTGCCTAACTTCGGCCTCCGCCAGCCGCGCCTGATGCTGCTGCCCATCTGGTACGTCGAGGCGCGTGGGGGGCATCTATCGCTCTGGCCCTGGCAGCGTCAGGAGCCGAAGCCAGTGGTGCGCCTCGTTGCGCCCTTCATCGAGGCCAAAGAGGGTCGGCGGCTCGCCCTTCCCGGCGGCGACGCTATCTTTCTCCGCCCCCTTCCCGGCCTGCAAGCGCGCCTGAACTCGCTTCTGGAGGGCGAGCGCCGTGACGAAGTGCGCTTTGCCGCCCGTCACCTGGGGCGGGGCGTTCCCTTCGACCCGAAGCTGCTTCAGGCCATCGCCATCGCGGCGCAGATGCCGCGCGCGATGCTCGACGTGCTGCTGCCGCTTCACACCGCGCCTCTGCCCTCCGGCGACGGGACATCGCCCCCGCTCCTCACCCGTCCCGTGCCGACTGGAGAGGAGAGCGGCCCCTTGCAGACGGGCAATCTTCTCACCGACGAGTTCATGCCCGAAAATGGCGGTGGCGACCCCGATGCCTGGCAGGAGAGCGAGGAGGCCACCAGCACGGACACGGACGCCTGGCAGGAGCCTGCCAACGGCGCGTCCACGCCCCTCCCGTTAGCGACCCATGCGCCGGACCCGAATAACGCCCCTGCTTCGGAGGAGGACCGGCCTTGACGGACACCGATACGCCCCTGCTCCGCTTCGACATCTTCACCCTCTTCCCGCAGATGTTCGAGGGGCCATTCAGTGAGAGCATCATCAAGCGCGCGCGGGAAAATGGTCTCGTCTCCGTCCACCTGCACAACATCCGCGACTACGCGCCTGACCGCCACGCCGTCACCGACGACACACCCTACGGCGGCGGCGGCGGCATGGTGATGAAGGCCCCGCCCATCTTCTTCGCCGTCGAGGCGGTTCTGGGCCTACCACCGCGCGGCGCGGACGAGCCGCGCCCGGAACCGCCCTGCCCCATCATCCTCATGACCCCGCAGGGCCGCCCCTTCACGCAGCGTGTTGCCGAAGAGTTCGCGACCTACCCGCGCCTCGCGCTCCTTTGTGGCCGCTACGAGGGCGTGGACGAGCGCGTCCGCGAGCATCTCGTCACCGACGAAATCTCCCTCGGCGACTTCGTGCTCAGTGGCGGCGAGATTCCCGCGATGGCGATTGTGGATGCCGTCACGCGCCTGCTGCCCGGCGCGCTCGGCGACCCGACGGGCGCGAGCGACGATTCGCACTCGATGGGCCTCCTCGAATACCCGCACTACACGCGCCCCTCTGATTTTCGCGGCTGGCCCATCCCCGCCATCCTCACGAGCGGCCACCACGCCAACGTGGAGGTGTGGCGTCGCCAGCAGGCCATCCTCCGCACGCGCACCCGCCGCCCTGACCTCCTCGAACGCGCCCCTCTCACAGACGCGGAGCGCCGCTGGCTCGACGAACAGGAACCCTGACTCTTCTGCGTGCTTGCTCTACAGTGACGTGCATCACAATAGACAATATCTGAAGATGCCCTATACTCGCTCCATTGGCCCGGCTAAGAGTATCCAGCTACCACCTGATATTCACAGCGACGGAACTACGGAAAGTGGAGGTCCATGTCCAACGTCAGCGCAGACAAATTAGAGGTAGCCATTCGGCAGCTACCAAGAATCCATGCCGCGCGCGTCCTCATCTCCGAAGATAATACCGTAGACAAAGTCCACGTTATGGCCTCCCCGGAAAGCTCCCCCAAGAAGGTTATCCGGGACATTGAAACCCTCCTCATGCTGAAGTTTGGCCTGAAGGTTGACTATCGCCGCATCAGCCTCGTCAAGGCCCGGCCCGAAGACATCAAGCCTTTCACGCGCCCCCGGCTGCGGCTGATGGCCGTCGAGAAGCGCGAGGAGGCTGATGTTCGCCGAGTCGTCGTCAGTCTGGAACTCGGCGACCTATCCCACCTCGGCGCTGCTGAAGGTCCGCCGGACGCGGAGATGTTGGCCCTCGCGGCGAAAGCGACGATTGACGCCCTCAGCCCCATGATTTCCGAGGCGACTCTTGAGTTCTACATGGCCCAGGCGGTCCCCATTCAAGAGGAAACCGTTATCTTCGTGGCCCTGAAAGCCACCTATGACCGGGGCACGGAAAAACTGCTGGGTTCCTCCTTCCTCCAGACGGATGAGGTCACGGCAGCCGCCCGCGCCACGCTCCACGCCGTGAACCGCAGCTTCTTCAATATCTAGCCGACGCCGGAACAATCGAAACGACGTAAGCATCGTAACGAACCGCTACAGTTGCTTATGCAAACTCTTGAAAATGGGGGTTGCAAAACCAGAAAAGACTGGTATACTGGCTAGCGGTGAGTGGGAGCGCACCATCGGGCCTCGTGCCCAGAGTGGAGATTAGGGGAACCCAAGTCAACCAACTTGCACTCATACCTGAGGGGGTTCTCCTATTATGAACTGGCCAACCAACGCTCGTTATGCTTACGTGAAGGCGATCTACGTCCTGTCCGTTGTCGTTAGCCTCATGGCTACCGCACTCGCCGGCTCGAAGTGGCGCTAATCCGCACACTTCCCTAAGTCAGACATCAGGTGCGCTCCCACTTATCGCCTTGCTAGGGGCAGTCTACCAGCTTAATACATCTCTTCACCGATTCTCCTCTACTGCTCATTTCGGCGTAGAGCGGTTGATCCCCACAAGATCCCGCGATACCCCAGATGAGCATTTGTTTTCCCTCCGAACTTCTGATTTGCTTCTTGTTCCTGTCAGGCTTAAACTTGAAGAATAGTGATTTATGACAAGCGTTAGTACCAATTTGCCAGTGAGTAAACACCCGTTTAAGGTTAAGGTATACAGGTTGCTGGCACACTCTATGCAGGCTTGCTCATAGGCTTAGTCGTGCCCGGTCTTAACCTCCTTCTATAATCTGTTGGTCGTCTACTGGCAGGACGTTCGAGCGGCGGCGATACCCGGTGTCTTAGTCTGATGAAGATAGAGCCTACCACTTTAATCTTGCCCTCCATCTGGGGGACGCCATCTAGACTCCGACCGCGATGAAAGACCTTCCGCGTGCAGCCCAAATTTACATCTGGGTCGTTGCTCTGATTGCAGGGTCGTGTTTGTTCGCTGCAATCGCGCAATTTCCTCTGGCGGTACCTGACATCAGAAATCTCCTGATTTTTGGTGCGCTGTCGGCGTTGGCTGGCCTATTCCCCGTTATCCTCCCCAGAAGACTGATAGAGATAGCGACCAACGTGGCGGTTGACATCGCCGCCGTTGTTCTCTTCCCCTTCAGTCTCGCGGTCCTCATTCCGGCCCTCGCCTCTCTCGTGACGGAGGTCCACCAGCGGCGCGTTTGGTACAAGGCTCTCTTCAACGTTAGTAGCATTACCGTAACCTGCGCCATGCTCAACGTGTTGTTCCGCACGCTCCACGTTGGGCCTGAAACTGGGACATTCGTTAATGGTTGGCAGGATGTTTTTGCCTTGTTGCTCGTCGGTGTTGGTTACTTTGCTCTGGATTCATTTCTCGTCGTCCTGATTGTCTCCTTGACCAGTGGGCTTTCCTTCTGGTACATCTGGCAGACCAACTACCGCAGTATCACCTGGCACCAGATTAGCATGGTCTGCGCGGGCTTCCTGATGGCCTTCCTGTGGACGGAGCAGCCCTGGAGCATCGTCCTCATTATTCTGCCCGTCGCCATTTTGCGGCAGGCTCTCCAGCTTACGGGCCTTCTTGAAACGCAGACCTATGAGGCCATCGAGGCCCTCGTAGACGCCATTGACGCGCGCGACGCCAGCACGCACCAGCACTCCGAGCGCGTCGCCACCTACTCGCGCGCCATTGCCGAGGCGATGGACCTTCCGCAGGATGAAATCGAGCGCATCACCATTTCCGCCCGCCTGCACGACCTGGGCAAGGTTGGCATCAGCGACGCGTGGCTCTTCAAGGCGGGGCCACTGACCGACGAGGAGCGGGCGCAGTTCCAGCGCCACGCCGAGATTGGCGCGGAGATTGTGTCCCGCTTCCCCGTGCTGGGCGTCGAGAAGGCGATGGTCCGCAGCCACCACGAGCGGTGGGACGGGCGCGGCTATCCTGACGGCCTCGTGAAGGAGCAGGCACCACTAGGGGCGCGCATCATCGGCGTCTCCGATGCCTTTGACGCCATGACCAGTGACCGCCCCTACCGCAAGGCCCTCAGCTTCGCGGAGGCGCGGAGCCGCCTGCGGGCGGGTGTCGGGACGCAGTTCGATGCCACCATCATCGCGGCGGCGCTGCCCGTCCTGCCCGGTGCTGACGAAGAGACCGTCGTTGAGGAAACACCTGAAGTGGTGATGGCGGGCAAGCTGGAGCAGATGGTGCCGGTCTCCGCCGAATAAAGGCTATGATTTTCATCCTGGCCGTATTCATATCAATTGTCATGGCCCTGCTGCGCGGGGGCCGCTTCGAGCGGCTGGGCGACATCAACCTCCGCTACGCCCCGCTCATCCTCCTCGGATTCCTCATCCAACTCCTGATATTCACCCCCATCCTCGGCCCGCACCTGAGCCAGACCCAGACCAGCGTCGTCTACAACATCTCCATGCTGCTCGTATTGGGCGTGATGGCGCTGAACTGGCGGCTGCCCGGCGTGCCCCTCCTCGCGTTCGGTATCTTCCTGAACTGGCTCGCTATCAGCCTCAACGGGGGCTTCATGCCTTCGAGCCAGGAGGCATTGATTGCGGCGGGGCTGGCTGACCGCGCGGCGATGGGCGAGGGCGAGCACTTCAACAACACCGTGCTCGTCAACGAGAATACACGGCTCCCCTTTCTGGCCGACGTGATGGCCGTGCCGACGCCCTTCCCCTTCGCCACCGTCTTCAGCATTGGCGACGTGCTGATTGCGGCGGGCGCGGCGTGGCTGGTGCAGGGCGCGATGGTGACTCCCCCCGAAGCGGCTCAGGTCCGCACCCCGACTGCCTGAAGACGACGACCGACGACTGACGACCGACGACTGACCACCGACGACCGACGACCGCTTACGGCTTAACGGCAACGGAGCGGTCATTCGCTGCGCTCTCGCGTTTGTCCAGGCATGTAGCATTCTTATGTGAAGTAGGGCCTACCAAAGCCTACTTTGAAGGCCGATTATGGTAGGCTCGTGTTGACATAAAGATTGTAGGATGCTCGTTGTTGGTAGATAATTTAGTCATAGGTGCAGAAGTTAGTTGGCGCTTTGTAGATACGCTGCGCTCAGGATGACATGGAGGGGAGGCTGCTCATTAGTCGCCTCTACATAATGGGCATGGTAGAATAGGGGGTGATTTGGTGGGGCACTGTTCCTGCTTTCAGTATCTTTACCTACGCTTTATTGGAACTTCGACTCAGCCCGTGCTGCTCAGAGACCTCAAGTCGGTTCCAAGACCGCTTGTTGCAGAGGGGGCGCTTTGCCACCGGGTCTGAGTCATGATGGGGAGTACTAACGTGGCCGGACATGACATCATCGTAATGGGAGCGTCGGCGGGCGGCGTCGAGGCGCTTGTCACCATTGTGCGCCAACTGCCGCCCGACCTGCCCGCCGCCGTCTTCGTCGTGCTGCACATCCCCGCGAATGGGGGCAGCCAACTCGCCGCCATCCTCAACCGCGCCAGCCCTCTTACGGCGGTGAATCCCGAAGATGGCGAAACCATCCGGCACGGGCACATCTACGTCGCTCCGCCGGACATGCACCTCCTGGTCGAGCATGGGCGCGTGCGCGTCATTCATGGGCCGAAAGAGAACCGTCACCGTCCCGCCGTAGACCCCCTCTTTCGCACCGCAGCCGTCGCCTACGGGCCGCGCGCGGTCGGCGTCGTGCTCACCGGCTCGCTCGACGATGGCACGGCGGGGCTGCACGCCATTAAGCGGCGCGGCGGCGTGGCCGTCGTTCAGGACCCGGACGAAGCGCTCTATCCCGGCATGCCCCTCAGCGCCCTGACGAACGTGAACGTAGACTACCGCGAATCACTGACTGAGATTCCACATCTGTTGACGCGGCTGGCGGGGGAGCCAGCGCCGGACGAAGGAGGGTACCCCGTGCCTGACGATTTGAGTTACGAGGTCAAAATGGCGATGCTCGACCTGGGTGCCTTGAACGCGGGTGTTCAGGGCGGTGTCCCTTCGGGCTTCTCCTGCCCGGAGTGCGGCGGCGTCCTCCACGAGATGACCGAGGAGCACCTTGTCCGCTTCCGCTGCCGCGTCGGCCACGCCTACTCGCCCGACAGCGTGCTGGCGGAGCAGGACGAGACGCTGGAAGAGGCGCTGTGGAGCGCCCTCAAGACGCTGGAAGAGAGCATTCAACTCTCCCAAAGGCTGGCGGAGGGTGCGCGGCGGAACGGCCACACCCACGCCGCCGCGCGCTTCGAGCAGAAGATTCAGGAGAACAAGGTAAGGGTTGAGATGCTTCGGCGCGTTCTGCTGGGCGGCGTGGTGAAGCCGGAGGAAGATGAGAACTATCGCCCCGACCCCACCGGAGCACAGCCCGCAGCCGACTAGTCGCGGGGAGGCTGCCTTGCGGTGCTTTCGGTTAACGGGTTGGATGCATGCCATCATCTGGCTATTGTAGCATTCTGGGTAGATGCCCTTAAGGTCGCTTCGCAGATTCACTTCGTTCAGCATGACAGGAAATGACCCTTTGGTTCAAACAGGCGCTAAGGAGCGTAGCCCATGACGGCCTACGACGCGATGTACGAGCAGTTGCTGGAGATGAACCGCGCCGCGTTTGAAGCGGGCGGTTACGAGGTCGCCTTCCACACCCTCTCCAGCGCTATACACTGCGCCCGCTATCTCTCGGACGAGCAGCGCCTCGCCAATGCGGAGCGCATCGCCACCAAGCAGGGAGAGTGGATTGACGCGCACGCGCCGACCCACACAATCTCCTCGCGCTCTGCCGCCGCGCGCGGAAACCAGGGCGTCTTTGCGAACCTCGCGCTCCAGACGCATTCCAGCCAACTCATCCTGCGCCAGGACGAGCTAAAAGAGCGGATAAGCGACCTGCTGGACAGGAACCCCGACCCCGAACAGCCATCGTCCTCCATCACTGACCCATAGACGGAACGAGCAATCCCGCATGGACTCTACCGAACAGCGAGACAGCACCTCAAACGAGTTGGTCATCGTCGGAACCTCGGCGGGCGGCGTCGAGGCGCTCTCCGTGCTCGTCAGCACCCTGCCAACTGATTTTCCCGCGCCCATCATCCTCGCGCAGCACCTCGACCCGGAGCGCCCCAGCGCGCTGGGCGACATCCTCCAGCGCCGTGCCACGCTGCCCGTCGAAATCATAGAGGACCACGCCGTCCTGCAACCCGGCAGGATTTACGTCGTCCCTTCCAACACCGACGTGCGTATCGAAGACGGGCACATCGGCCTGGACAGGAGCGTGGAGCGTCCCCGCCCGTCGATTGACCGCCTTCTCTCCAGCGCCGCGCTCATCTACGCGGAGCGCCTCATCGCCGTCATCCTGACGGGCACCGGTGGCGACGGCGCGGCGGGAGCGGTGGACGTGAAGAACGCGGGCGGCGTGGTGGTGATTCAAAGCCCCGAATCCGCCCGCTACCCCTCCATGCCGTCCACCATCCCGCCCAGCATCGTAGACTTCTCGGTGGATATTCAGGAGATTGGTCCCCTGCTCCACGATCTGCTCGTGGGCGTAGAACAGCCCACGCCTCCCGAACAGGCTGGCGACGTGCTTCAGGAGATTCTGGGCCTCGTGGGGCGGCAGGCCAACATTGACTTTCGCCCTTACAAGTCCACCACCATCCTGCGGCGCATCAATCGCCGCATGACCATCGTCCAGCGCGTCACCATGCGGGATTACCTCGCCTACCTCGGTGAGCACCCCGAAGAGGTGGGCGAGTTGGTCAATGCTTTTCTCATCAACGTCACCGAATTCTTCCGCGACCGCGAAGCCTTCGACTACCTGCGGGACGAGGTGTTGCCCGTTCTGATTGGCGAGGCTCGCCAGCGTGACCGCGTGCTCCGCCTCTGGTCGGCGGGCTGCGCGACGGGCGAGGAGCCGTACAGCCTCGCCATGCTCGTCGCCGAACTTCTGGGCGAAGAACTGCCGCAGTGGAGCATCCGCATCTTTGCCACCGATCTAGACGAGGCAGCCATCAGTTTCGCGCGCAGTGGCGTCTACACCGAGAGTGTGTTGAAAAGCGTGCCGCAGGAGTACCGCGAACGCTACTTCGAGCACCTGGAATATGGCTACCGCATCGCCAGGTCACTCCGCCAGATGGTCATCTTCGGCCACCAGGATTTGAGCCGCAACGCCGCCTTCCCGCGAATTGACCTCGCCGTCTGCCGGAACGTGCTCATCTACTTTACTCCCGCGCTTCAGGAATACGTCTTGAGCCAGTTCGCCTTCTCGCTCGGCTCCAGCCAGGGCTACCTCTTCCTCGGCAAGGCCGAGACGATTCGCCCCAACCAGGCGCAGTTTGAAATCGTCAACAAGCAGTGGAAGGTTTATCGCTGCGTCGCCCCTTCTCCCATCCTGGCCCTGCCGCGCCGGGGCGCGGGCGAGGGGACGCTCCCCGCCCGCGCCCGTTCTGCCTCCCGCGCTGCGCCGCCCGCCGCCACCACGAGCGACAGGCTGCCCGCCGGAGTTTCGCCGAACACTCAGAATGCCGACCTGAATCAGGTGCGGCGCGCGACTGAATATCTGCTCCGCTTCCTGCCTCTGGGCGTCGCCGTCATTGACCGCTCCTATCGGCTCGTGACGGCCAACGCGGCGGCGCGGCGGCTCCTGGGCCTGCGCGAGGTGGGCGACGAGATGGACTTCCTCCACGCGGTACGGGGCCTTCCCTACGCGGAGGCGCGCAACACCATAGATGCCGTCTTCCGTGACCGCATGACCCTTACTCTTCCTGAGGTCGAGTTGCCGACCTCTCCCGGCGGCATCGGGCGCTTTCTCTCCTTCTCATTCGCGCTCATGGCCCTCGACGCGGGGTTGCCCGAACTAGCAACCATCAGCATCACCGACGTAACGGAGCAGATGCAGGCTCGGCGGCAACTCGAAGCGAGTTACATGGAGCAGGAACGGCTCGTGACCGAGTTGGCGGGAACGAACCAGCGCCTGAACGATATGAACAAAGACCTGCTGGACGCCAATGAGGAGCTTCAGGTCACTAACGAAGAGATGATGCTGACACAGGAGGAGCTTCAGACTGCCCTGGAGGAGTTCGAGTCCACCAACGAGGAGCTACAGGCGACCAACGAGGAGTTGGAGACCAACAACGAGGAGTTACAGGCGACCAACGAGGAGTTGCAGACCACCAACGACGAATTGCGCGCCCGCACCATCGAGCTACAGGAGTTGATGGTCGTTCTCGAAAGCGAGCGCACGCGCCTCTCCGAGATTGTGCAACTGGCCCCTTTCTACATTACGGTCCTGAAGGGGCGCGAACTGGCTGTCGAGGCGTTCAACCCCCGCTACGCGCGCCTGCTGGAAGGCCGGACCATCCTGGGAGAGTCCTTTGCAAGCGTGACGGAGCACTTCTATGGGGTGGACCAGACTGTCATTGACCTTGCCCGCGAGGTCTACCACACGGACACCACCCGCACCACGCGCCGCGTGCTCACCGACCTGCCCAACGAAAGAGGCGAGATGCGCGAGCACCACCTCGTCTACACGCTGGTTCCCACTCACGATCTGGTGGGCCGCGTGAATGGCGTCGTCATCTACGGCGTGGACGAACCGGAGCGTTCCGGCACGGGCGAACGGGGTGGCGAGTAATGTATGCCGCCGTAGGTTACGCCACCAACGACGTGGCTCCACCTACGGCTACCAATTTCGCCGTCCTGCGGACTCATGCAATGATTTGAGCAATGCCTGAACTCCCGTAGGGAGTGGCGAAAAATGTAGCCGGGGGTGGAGCGTAGCGCAACCCTCGGCGGCGTGGCAAACAAGAGGAGTGGCGAATTTGCCCGCGCGATGCCTGACCTTCGGTGGCATGGCACACGAGCATTCACCGTCCACCGTCCACCCAAGCAAGACCAATCATGGACACTCCCTACCTCAACAACCAACTCGAAAAAATGCAGTCCCGCGTCGGCGTGCTCTATGACAAGTTGCGCGCCGCGCCTGCTGACGAGCGAGACAACCTCCTCGACGAGACCTTCACCGAACTGGAGACCGCCCTCGAAGAGTTGCGTGTTGCCGACGAAGAGTTGCACGAGCAGCGTGAGGCCGTCTTGCAGGCGCAAAACGTGGCGGAGGCCGAGCAGCGCCGCTACCAGGAACTCTTCGAGTTCGCCCCCGACGGCTATCTCGTCACCGACCCTCACGGCGTGATTCTGGAGATGAATCATGCCGCGACGGTGCTGCTTCAACTTCCGCGCCGTTTTGTCGTGGGTAAGCCCCTCCTCGGTTTCCTGAACGTCGAGGACCGCCGACTCTACGCCATCCAGCTTGCGCGGCTACAGGTCGGAGAGTCGGTTCGGGAGTGGGAAACTTACATGAAGGTGCGCGACGGGAACAAAGTTCCCGTCGCGGTCACGGCAGCCGTCGCGCGCGACGCGAGGGAGCGGCCCATCCAGCTTCGTTGGCTGCTTCGTGACGTTTCCGAGCGCCGCCGAATCATGACCGCTCTCCGCACCACCACCGAGACCGTGCGCGCCATCTTTGAAGCCTCGCCCCTGGCAATCGTCGCCCTCAACGCGGAGGGCCGCGTCACGATGTGGAACAACGCCGCCAAATGCATTTTTGGGTGGAGCGAGGAGGAAGCGCTGGGGGAGCCTCCCCCTTATATGCACCGTGAGTACCAGGAGGAATTCGCGGGCATCCGCGAGCAGGTCTTCCAGGGTAAATTCTTCTCCGGGATAGAGACCACGCGCCTGCGGAAAGATGGCACTCGTGTTCAGGTGAGCCTCTCCGTCGCCCCTCTTTACGACGCGGAAGGGCAGATTGTGGGCAGTGTCGGCCTGCTTGACGATATTACCGAGCGCAAGCAGGCAGAGCGAGAGTTGGCGACGGCGCGGCGGCGCATCGAGGAGATTCGGGAGGGGGAGCGCCGCCACCTAGCCCGTGAACTGCACGACGTGGTAGTGCAGCAACTCGTCGCCGCCACCTTCAAAGTTGCCGAGAGCCGCCGCGCCGTAACGAACACCAATTTGCCCGAAACCAAACGCCTGGAAGAGACGGTCACGGTCCTGGAGAGCACCCAGCAGGAACTCAAGGAGACGATTCGCCAGTTGCGCGGCGTCATCAGTGACCTGCGCCCGGCGGGGCTTGAGCAACTTGGCGTTGTGGGGGCGCTGAAAGGCTTCGTGGCCCAGGTGCGCCGCACCAGCGGCCCCGACATACCCACCATCGAAATCGATGTAGATGGTGACGACAAGACCCTTCCCGAACACCTCTCCATCGTCCTCTTCCGCGCCGCGCAGGAGGGGATACGCAACGCCATTCGCCACGCCCACGCCACTCATATCGGCCTCAGACTCACCTTTGGTGAGTCTGAGGCCACCTTGCTCATCCGCGACGATGGGCAGGGCTTTCACGTTCCCTCGCGCCTGAGCGCCCTGGCCCAAGCGGAGCACTTCGGGCTGATTGGCCTGAACGAGCGCGTCGCCTCCGTCGGTGGGGAACTCACCGTCCATTCCGCGCCGGGCGAGGGCACAGAAATCACCATTCGCGTACCATTGAATCAATCGGAGGTTATAGATGAATAACTCTATTCGTATCGTCCTGGCGGACGACCACCCCCTGGTCAGAACAGGCATTGGCGCGACCATCAACGCCGAGCCGGACATGCAACTCGTCGGCGAGGCCGCCGATGGGAACGAGACCATGCGGGTCTGTGGCGCAGTCGAGGCTGACATTCTCCTGCTCGACCTTAGCATGCCCGGCCCGCCCGTCACCGATATTGTCCGCCACCTTCGGGAGCACTGCGCGGATTTAAAAATTGTCGTGCTGACTGCTTACGACGACGATGCCTACGTCCACACCCTGTTGTCGAGCGGCGTTGAAGGCTACATCCTGAAGGAAGAGGCCCCCACCGCCGTCGTCCAGGCCATACGCGCCATTCACGGTGGGGCCGCCTGGTTCAGTGGCGGCATCCTCGAAAAGCTGATGCAGGGCCAATCAAAGAAGGGCGGCACCGACACTCTTACCTCCCTTACTGACCGTGACCGCGACCTGTTGGAAGCCATCTCTCAGGGCTGGGACAACAATCGCATCGCCAGAGAACTCCACCTCGCGGAGCAGACCGTCAGGAACTACACCAGCCGCCTCTACGACCGCATAGGCGTCACCACGCGCGCCGAGGCTATCGTCTGGGCGCGGAATCGCGGCTTCGGGCGTAGTCCAGTCTAATCCTCAATCCACCACCTCAAGGGGCGGCGGGGTAGAGGAGCCGCCCCGCAGAAGCCCTCCCTCCATCTTATCCTACCCGAATCTACAAGCCACCTTGAGGGCATTCACCCAGTTACTCCACGGACCAGAGCACCTGCCCCTTCAGCACCCAAAATCCATATCCCCGTTGACATAGAACGCCTATTCCGCTATAATCTCCCCATCTCGATATACCCGCTTTCACTTGAAACTAAGGAGTAGTCCATGCCTTTCCTTCTGCCCTCCGCGCCCCTCTCCCCCTGTCGCGCTCTGTGCATGGAAGATGCACGGAACCTGCTCGCCCCACGACCATCCGACGCTTCAAGGGTGTGCGCTACAGCCACAATGTCAGGCCCCCAAATCACCCATTTTCCGCACTCCACGCCCCGTCCATCTCTGTTGGCTGCTTCCCGAACATGACATGCATATTTTCGATGTCAATAAATGTACATATGTTTATCGTCAACCTCCATCCTCTGCCCTCCGCGCACGCTGGCGCGCTTGTGGGGCTTGCTTATCGGAGAGATAGATGAACGCTCCTCGTGACCAACTCATCAAAACGCTGGAACAGACAGAGCCAACGCTGCTTCAACTGACCTCCGCCCTGGCGGATGACGCGCTCGACTTCCGTGCTGACCCGGACGATTGGAGCATCCGCGAGATACTGGCCCACCTCGTAGACGACGAGATGTACGTCATGCGGACCCGCCTCGAACGCATCGTGAAAGAGGACGAGCCGCATCTCGCCCCGCACGACGAGAAGCGATGGTACGCCAACCGTAACACGACCCGCGACGCCCTTGACGAGTTGCTGGCCGACTTTAGCCTGCAACGCGCCGCCAGCCTCGGCATGATTCGGATGCTCCGCGACTCCGATTGGGCGCGGACGGGCCACCAGCCGGAGTACGGCACCTTCACCGGGGAGGATTGGCTGGGCCACTGGGCCACCCACGACACCACGCACATCCGCCAGATTCAAAGCACGCTGGAGCGCTACCGTGACGTGGCGGGATAACCTGCTGGCGCAGTAAAAAAGGCCCCGCGCTCGACAGCACGGGGCCTCCCACTCGGACGTTAGGGCTGGCTACTGGTTCTGGGTCGTGGCTCCCGAAATCATCGGCGCGGGGCGGAGCGCCGGGTCACCCAGCAGGTTGAAGGTCGCCACGATGTCGTGGTCGTTCTTCGTGCCGAGCGTCACGCTCTGCTTCGCCCTCATCAGCGCCTCCCCGATAGTCGGGCGCTCCGGCGAGAGCAGTTCCGCGATGAGCGTCTGGTTGAACTGCGTCTGGTTCGAGGGAAGCGTCAGGCTCGACGGCACGATGGTCGCAATCGCGCCGCCATCCGGTGCCCACAGCAGCGTCTCGCCGAGTGATTCCTGGGAGGGGTGGCTGAAGAGTCCGGTCAAACAGGTCATGTTGATGTAGATGGGCAATCTGGCACCGTTGCTCAACTCCTGAACGGCCTCCACCGTGAGCAGTTGGTCGCGGCCCCACTGCTGCACGCTGCCGTGCCCGACGTAGTTGACGACGAGGCTGCCCTCGTTCAGCGCGGGGACAATCTGCTCCATCGCGTTGCCGTCCGTGCCGGGGTAGACCGCCTGAACCTCGACGCCGCTCGGAACAGCGCTGCGAAGGTTCTCGCTGTTCTGCTCGAAGAGCGCCTCGCGCCCGTCGGCGGTGAGCACGATGCGCTGCCGCCAGTCGCCATCTGTCGGGTTCTCGCTGTAGGCGACAATCTTCTGCACGATGGTGTTCAGTTGCTCGGCGGAGCGCGCGGGCAGGCGGCCCAGCGCGACCTCCGGGTAGCCATCGGCGTTCAGGTCGGCAATCACGTTGTCGCTCACCGTCTCGCCGCCAAAGACTGTGGAAATCAGGGGCGACGGCAGATAGGATACTGGCGGCTCGTCAAGATAGCCCGCCGGGTCGTAGGTGCTATCCCCCACCAGCAGCAGGAAGCGGGGCTTCTCCACCCAGTTCTCCTGCCCATCGGCAAGCAGCATCTGGAAGGCCAGTGGGTCCACGTTGCCGTGCGTGTAGGCATCGTAGACCTGCTGTGGCGTCAGCGCCATGACCGACAATCCTTCGGAGCGGTGCAGGTCGAGCAGGGGTTGCAGCGATTCCAGCAGGTCCGGGCCGACCACCGCCACGTAGGCCGCGCCCGCCGCCGGGATGGCGCGGGCCTCCGCCGCCTCAACCGTCGCGGGCTGGGCGCTCTGCTGGTCCGTCACGACAAAGGGTTGATTGGCGGGCAGCGTCACCTGTGGGCCGCCATCGCCCGCCGTTACAGCAAGCGGGGCCACTTCCGGCGCGAGTTGCCACGCGAGGGCCGTTTCGCCGATTCCCTGGAATTGTGCCACGCCGCCCTGCTCGGAGAGGCCCCGGACAGTACCCTCGTTGCCGACAGGGGCGCTGGGGTAGCTCACGACAATCTCATCAAGAAGGCTGATGTCGCCCTCCGAGCCGGAGAGCACGAGGGCAATCTCCAGGTTGTCCCCGGCGGGAAGGTCGAGCGAGAAGCTCTCCTCGTGGCGGTCATCGCCCTGCCACTGGAGGGTTCCGGCCTCCTCGCCATTGAGTTGAACGGTAATCTGGTGCGGCAGGTTGGTCACGCCAGCCGCGCGAACCGTCACGGAGACAGGGCCTTCCTGCCGCCCCGGTGTCTGAAGCGCGTGCTCGTCCGTCGTCGGTGCCACGAGCGACTTCCAGAACCAGGGGTTTCCCACGTACTTGGAGTTGTGTTGTTCGTCGCTCTCAAGCTTCTGCTCGGCCATGATGGTCGAAAGCTCGTCTCCACCGCTTGCCGTTTCGGGCGCGGGCTGCGCCTCGCCATAGGTCAGCCACAGAACGTGCTGGGTGCTGTACTGCGTGCCCGCGCTTTCGGGCAGGTAGAAGTACAGGCCACTATCGTCGGCCTGATACGGATACGGTTCGCCGCCGTAGGTCAGGGTCAGCGGGTCCGCCGGACGCCAGCCCAACGAGGCGAGCGTCTCCGCGTCCACGCGGAAAAGCCCGGTGTTGGTTGCCGTCACGCGGGCCTGGGTGGCCGGTTCGCCTTCCGGTTCGGGGGGAGCAGGTGGCTGTCTGTTGCACGCGGCGAGCAGCAGGAGTAAAGCAAGCAGGAGTAGCGAGAATCGCTTTTGCATCATTGTTGTCGAACGAGAGTCCATCCTATGAATCCTATCAGGGCAACCGAGCCGAGCAGTATGAGCGCGATGACGACTTGAATCACGCGGTCCAGCGGGTCGCTTTGAACCTCAGCCGCGACTAAAGCGGCTTGGGGAGAGGGCGGGAGTTGGGCAAGTACGGACGCGATGGTCGGCGTCGCGGCGGCAGGGAGCGCAGACATGGACTGTGGGTCGCCATCGGTCAGCGGGGCGCTCGTCACACCGCCCCCCGTTTCGGGCGCGGGAGCCGCCCCCTCGGTGAATACCTCAACCTCTGGTTCGGGTGCAACCGCCAGCTCTGTCGTCTCCTCGGTGAGGTCGTCGAAAGACTCCGGTTCCGCAGGCTCTTCGACAATGCCATCGCCCGCGCCGCCATCATCCGTGAAGGTGGCGGTGGTCGGCGTTACCTCCACGCCAATCCCCGTCCCCGTAGCGGGAGTGTTTACGGGTGGCCGTGGGTTGCTGGGCGTGGGTGCCTGGGTTGGCTGGCCCGGCTGGCTCGGCGGGCGCGTAGAAGTGGCGGGTGGCGCAACGGCAATCTGCCGCGTGGGAGAAGCAGGTGCTGCCGCCGCCCTGGTGTTCGTCGCCGCAGGCGCAGGTGGCTGGTTCGCCGCGCGCGTGGCCGTAAACGTCGCCGATGGCGCGGGAGGGTTGTTTTGAGGCGCATTCGTCACCGTCGGCGGCGGCGTATTGGTCGCCTGCGGCTGGCCCGTGCCGCCCCCGTTGTCCGGCGTATCGGTAGGGCTAGGCATCTCCGTTGGTGGAATAGGTGTATTGGTAGCCGAGGGTGTTTGGCTGGGCTGGCTCCTGGGCGTCGGCGTACGGGTGCGCGTAGGGATAGGCGTAGGAGTGTGCGGGGTCGCACCCTCCTGGGCCACTACAAGGCCCCCACCCGTCGCTGCCCCTGCAAATTCCGACCCGGAAGTGCAGTTGATGCTTTCCAGGTAATAGTAGTAGATGTCCACGGTTGGGTTGACTGTCGCATCAGTGTAGATTGGATAGTCATAGCTACCCGGAGAACATGCGCTAGGGGAGGTGATGGGCGCGGTGTTCAGCTTGGTTGCCCGGCTGGTATCAATCTGACCATTGCTGCCAATGGGCAGGTTCACAGTGCTGCGCCACAGGTTGAAATAAGCGTGATTTGTCTCGCTACCTGTGGACCACTGTA
>DASVVH010000376.1:0-3622 GCA_036386615.1 Ardenticatenaceae bacterium | reverse complement strand
CCAGGAAGGTCATCGAGTCAAGGCGAACGGTGACGACGAGGCAGCGCGCGTGGCGCATTGCCGCGAGCGCGCCCGCCTCGTCCACGAGCCGCATGATGGAGCCACCGTGTACGTTGCCCATCGCGTTGGCATCGCCCGGCCCCATCAGAACCGATAGGGTCACGGCTGATTCCGAGGGGGCTTTCCCGTCGGCCTGCTTCGTTGAGATCAACCCGCACCGCCTTCTTCACAATTGCTGCAATCCACTCGGTCAAGGGAGCGAGAAGCGCAGGCTTCGGTAGAAGTATGAAGTATAAGGTAAGCCTCGGAAACGAAAAAGGGTGACTTCATGAAGGGTGGACAACCGCCGATGGCATAAATCTCTATGCGTAAAATGATCGAAGCCTCTGCAATCGCCTGTATGGGTGTAACATTCTGGGTGGCCTTAAGGTCGCTTCGCAGATTCACTGCGTTCAGCATGACAAGGGGAGGTGGCTCGCCTGCTAATCGCCTTCAACACCTGCGTGACAGAGCCATTACATGATTTTACGGATAGACACTAATGGCAACGGATAAACTTCATAGCGAAGCGCCCCAGCAGATGAGAGAGTGGCGTAGCGGCAGGCGGCTTCTGCGGCTTGCGGGGTCGTTGACCACTGACGTGGATGAGCCTGAAGGTTACTCGATCACCATCTCCACGAGTTGTAGTGTGTCTCCCTCCTGACGCT
This sequence comes from Ardenticatenaceae bacterium, assembly GCA_036386615.1. GTDB lineage: Bacteria > Chloroflexota > Anaerolineae > Ardenticatenales > Ardenticatenaceae > DASVVH01. The sequence goes on along the minus strand of DASVVH010000376.1, from coordinate 2,915 downwards.
GGCCCTTGTGCAAGAGCGGGAGGCGTTCCCCCGTCGCCTCGTCATACATTCCGGCGAACAGGCGGTAATGGCCCGGCGGCGTATCGGCTGGGAGTAACAGGCGGATTCTGTCATGAACAATCTCCCCTGCCTGCCATTCAGAAGTGGGGTAGCCCCAGCCGTGTGGGATACCATCGTGCTGGGCAACAGCGTTGCCGCTCGTGTCCAGCAGGTGCGCGAAGACCTTGTAGCTTCGGCCCGGCGGTGCCAATGCCTGCCAGTACAGGGTCAACTGTATGCTCTCGCCGCGCTTCGCTGTCAGCGAGGCGAGGTCGAAGCCAAGCAGGGCGATGGTGTCACCGAATGTAGCCTGCAAAGGGAAGCCCACCTCTGGAGGCGTGAAGGCGCGCGGCTCCGCTTCCAGCGCGTAGACGCGGTAGATGGGTTCGCCATCGCGCTCGGTATACTCTTTCCAGAGCACCGGGCGCATTCGCTGGGCATAGGCAGCCTCTTCCCAAAGCTGCCAATGGCCCTGGAAGGCGGCTCGTTCGGGCGCATGAAAGAGGTACAACGTCGGCTCCTGCTGCGCGCGCCACCGCGCCCAGTCGGAAAACCCCGTGCTCGGCTGCTGGCTGTACTCGAAACGGTCCTCCGGGTTCACACGTCCCTGGGTGAGGAGTTGCAGATTGCGACGGAACCCCCAATCCAGTGCGGCGGGTTCCGAGACGCCATTTTCCTCCAAGTCACGCGCCAGTTCGTAGATGGCATCAGAGAAAAAGAGGTTCCCGCCCCCCTGTGTCAGGAGGCGATGGTACTGCCACGTCGTCCATCCTTCGGTTGTTACGAGCGCGAGCACCGCTATCCCCAGCACCACGGGGCGGTACTGGTTCAGGGACGTTTGCCGCGCGGCGTCCGCCAGAGCGAGGAGCGCGACGGCGACCAATGTCTGCGGAATCGGCCAGACTATCATCAGGTGCTTCGCGCCCAGGCTAGTAATGGTGAAGGCGCTCTGAACGACGATGATGACCAGGAGGAGCGCCAGAAGCGCCACGCGGCGCGGGCTGTACCTCAGCCTCCCGCGCCAGGACAGCCAGAGGATGGCGGCAGTGGAGAGCACGAACGCGCCGACGGCAAGCGGGTTGTAGTAGGCGGCACCTAGCGCCTCCTCGAACCAACTGCCTTCCAGCAGCACGCGGAAATCCTCAAAGATGACGGTTCTGAGGTTGCCCAGCACGTCCAGGTTGTTGACGCCGTAAAGCTCCGTTTGCACGGCGTTCTGCGCCATCATCTGCACGGTTCGCGGCTGTGGGACGTTGTAGACGAGAAGCATTGCGAGGCCGAGAGCCAGCATGCCACCTGCCGCTACCCAGGTGCGGAGGGGTGCGCGCCGAAGGGGCCACAGCCATGTCCGCCAGCCATTCCACGGCTGAAGCCAGGGGCTAAGGAGGAGCCACGCCAGCCCCAGCGCGACCCAGAACCAGAGGAATAGTATTTTGGTGCTCAAGCCCAGCCCCAGGCAAAACGCCGCCAGGAGCAGTGCCCCGGCGCTGCCGCCACGATACCAGCGATACAACGCCCACAACGTCAGGACCAGCAATGGCAGCATGGGCAGCGAATGGTACGCGCCCATCCGCGTCCAGAAGACGTAGGTGGGGTTCACAGCCAGCAGAAGGGCTGTCAGGGCCGCGACGCGCTCATCCAGGTACTTGCGGAGGAAGCCCCACACCAATAGCAGGGTGAGGAAGCCGAGGAGGACGTTGACACCGCGTAGGGTCAACACGCTGACGCCGCTCAGTGCGAAGGCGGGAAGATAGAGGTAGGTGCTTGTCGTGCCCATGTAGGGCAGAATCATCAGGGGCCACTCGCGCCCGGCGAAATGCACGGAGGCGGCGGTGTCCAGTGGCTGACCTGAAAGAAACTGCATGGCGGGCACTGCGTCCAGCGCCTCGTCATAGTTGAGGCCCGGCAACTCCAATTGGTAGAGCGCGGCTATGAGATAGAGCACCAGGCTCAAGAGGAAAACGGCTCGCCAGTGACGCATCTATTGGCCCAACACTCCCTTAGTAACTCCGAAAAGCAAGCGACGATTATAGGAAATCTTCTTGATCAAACCAATTCGCGGAGCGTGACGTGGCGATTAGCCTGAAAGTCACAGATGCCTTCCGGTGGGGTGCCTGTTTCAGCCGAGTATCTGTTGGTAGAGGGCGACGACCTGTTGCCCCGTCTTGGGCCAGGTGAAGCGGGCGGCGTGGGTGAGTCCCGTGGAGACCATGCGGGCGCGCTCGGCGTCGTCGTGAAGGGCTATCGCCAACTCGGCGGCGAGGGCGTGCGCGTCGGTGGCGTCGTCTATGTAGCGGGCCGCCGAGCCGCCTGCTTCGGGGAGGGAGGTGTTGCGGGCGGTGACGGCGGGGACGCCGCAGGCGAGGGCTTCCAGGACGGGGAGGCCGAAGCCCTCGTAGAGGGAGGGGTAGGCGAGGGCGCGGGCGAGGTTGATGAGAGCGGGCAGGTGCTCGTCGGCGACGAAGCCGGTGAAGTGGACGTGGGCCGATAAGCCTAGTTCCTGCACGAGTGCTTCGAGGGCGGCGCGCTGGCCCAACCAGCCGCCGCCGCCCGCTATGACGAGGGAGACGCCGGTGTCGTGGGTGGTGCGATAGGCGGCGAAGGCGCGGATGAGGGTGGCGGTGTTCTTGCGCGGCTCCAGAGTGCCGAGGCTGAGGAGGAAGGGGGGTTTCAGATGGTAGGTGGCGCGGACGTGCTCCAGGGTGGCGGCGTCTTCGGGGTTGGTGGGGTGGTAGGGGCGAAAGCGCGGCTCGACGCCGGGGTAGACGACGGTAATCTTGGCGGGGTCGGTGCGGTAGTAGCTGATAATTTCGTCGCGGGTGCTCTCGCTGTCGGCGAAGACATGGTGGGCGCGCTGGATGGAGTAGGGGCCGGCG
>DASVVH010000375.1:0-6192 GCA_036386615.1 Ardenticatenaceae bacterium | reverse complement strand
TAGGGGCGGCCATGCGGAAGTTGCTGCATCTAGTCTTCGGTGTGCTCAAGTCCGGGCGACCGTTTGACCCTTTGCACGGGCAGACTGCCGCTTGACAACCAACACGATATCTACCGCTTTCGCCATCCCCTGCGGGGATTCTACGGACCTGGATAGGGCTATTCTCTCAAACTTGCAGTTACCCAATTTGGTGTAGGTCAAAGTGGGAGGTGCAGGGGGAGATGGTTAAGCATCTGTGATAGGTTCTTCATTGCTGCATTCTGGGTGGATGCTTCACTTCCTTCGTGAGAAACAAAGCGCAGACTCTAGCAACAACAGGGTGCGCTGTCTGCCATCGTCAGGATAGGTGTGACATGCTGGGTGGATCCTTCGCTTCGCTCAGGATGACATGTGGGGAACTTGCTGGTTTTGAGGGTTCAGAGCCTGCCTACTTCAAACTGGGTAACGGCAAGTTCTCTCAAAGGCTTGACATCCATGAGCGTATCCTGTTAAGCTATTCCCCCTTTGAGCAGCCAGTAAATCGCTCAACGCGGCTCCGACACTATCATCCATTTCGCCAGCGTCGCTGATGAGGAAACCACGTTACCGGAGTGACTGAATGACACGATGGCTGATGCTCGCCGCGCTGCTGCTTGTGGCGCTGGTGCTGGCGATGGTAAGCGTGCCCCTGCTGCTTCTCCTCCTCACGGGCGCGGTTCTTGGCTGGATTGTGATGGAGTTTCCTTCGATGCGGCCCCAGCAGCGAAGAGTGGTAGGGTTGGTTGGAGTCGTGGGGCTTGTACTGGGCGGCGGTCTGCTTCTATTCAATCAATTCCGAGGCGCGCCTGAGCGCACGGATGGGCCGTTCAGCACGGCGTATCGGCAGAGTGTGACGCTACGGGGTGACGTGGCGGAAGTAGAGGAGCGCTACGTCATCGAGGCGGAGCCAGGCATTACCCTGACGCGCATCCTGGTTGAAGGCGAGGGGACGATTCAGACGGATGATGGTAGTCTGGTGGAGGGGATGACGGTGATACCTAGCAGCAACAGCGTCGCGTTTACCGTGAATCGCCCTCCCACTACGATTGACCGCTCGCCTCTAGGGTTCCGCTTCTGGGAGACAACGTTGCCACTGCTGCGGACGACCGTTGTTTTCCGGCGACCTGAAAATGACCAAGAGAACCAGTGGCCGGTGGTACGCTGCCTGAACCTTGATTTTCAGATGGTGCTCGAAACGGCAGGTGGGCGGCTGGTCGGGGCTAACCCGGAGCCGGAGCGCCTTGAGGGAAACGAGGCAGAATGGCGTTCCCTCGACGACTTTGATCCTACTGACTTTTCTCCTCAAGTCGAGGTGCAGGTAGATCAGGTTCCACCCCTCTTTCAGACTATGCACAACGGCGTGCGGTCCATAGGCAATCGTCTTGCAGACAGTTTCATCGCGCTCATCATCGGCGGGATTGTGAGTTCGACGGCGACGACGGCGCGCAAGCAATTGAAGCGGAAAGGCGTGCCGCAGACGGAGGCGAAGGCGAAGGCGGAATAGGTAGGCTCGACGATGGAATTGGTGCAGGCGGGGCGCGACTGAAGTCACTGCTAAAGGCTTGCAGCCGGGCGTCCGCGTAGGCGGACGCTGGATCCGTGTAGGTGATGCACTACTTGTACCGTTGAGCCGAATAGATACGCTACGGACTGTGACAAAACGAAAGGGGCGTGGCCTACACAGCCGCGCCCCTTTGTTATTGAAAGGAAGCTTACTCGTCGTCGCTTTGGGAGCAACGGCTATAACAGCTTCACAAACTCATCAATGGTTAGCCCTGCGTCATTAATAATATCTCGTAACGTGCCGACTCGGATACTGTCATGGTTAGGAATGACCGTTCGGGCTGGCGGCTCCCCGCGTTCCATGAAGATGTGGCTCCCCTTCTGACGTAGGACAACAAACCCAATCTTTTCCAAGGCCCTGACGCACTCTTTGCCGGAGCAATCTCGCGGTAGCTTGGTCATGAGCTATGCTGAGAGTTGTAGGTCTGGTTCCCAGTTTTCATGCCACCAATCGGGTAGAGGTTCCCCTTTCTCTTCCAGCACTTCAATGTATAGCTTAACTGCCTCCTTGAGATTGGAGAGCGCTTCTTCCTGAGACGCGCCCTGCGAACGGCAGCCAGGGAGACTTGGCACTTTGGCAAGCCACCATCCATCTTCGATAGGTGTTAGGGTTACAGGTTGCATATTCAACCCCTTTCTGTGGGTGGATTGTAAACCAAGGGAACAGACGGTCAAGAAGTTTGAAAACAGAGTGGCTCTGTAGCCCGCGCCCTCGTTGTTTCTAGCGTAGGTCAGTGAGATTAACGGTCCCATCCAACCGTTCGAGGTTGAGCAGTTCGGTAAGCGGCTGGCCCCGACGGTCCACCAGATGCAGGTCTATGGCAAGCTCTGGATTTGCCGACAGAAGCGTCCACTTGGCATCGTATAGGCAGTATTCTTCATCCTCGGAAATATTATTGCCTACAACCCAGTACTCGAACCCGCCTTCACCGTTTGTAACGAAGAGAGATTCCAGGGAGGAGAGATAGACGAGGCGCTGTGCTAGCTCTTCTGCCATTGCCTGAACGTTCACAGAGTTCTCCTTCCATCAACCATTGATGATAATTCCGCGTCTACTACTAGAAGGGGCGCAAGCTTCATCAGCCGCGCCCCTTTGGTTACTATGCCCGCACGAGAACGGCTATTCGTCGTCCTCGGCGTCGCTCATGAAGAGTTGTTCGATGGATTCGAGGTCTTCATCGTCTTCGGCACCGAGGTCATCACCCTTATCCAGGGCGCTGGCACGGAAGGCCGCGCCCGGCTCGGCGTTGAAGGTGAAGTCGTCGCGCTTCTCGTTCGCGTCAACGTGGATGAGGTCGCCCGCCGAGTACGTTCCGCCCAGCAGACCCTCCGAGATGGGGTCTACAATCTGGTTCTGGATGAGGCGGCGCAAGGGACGTGCCCCAAAGTTCGGGTCGTAACCTAGCTCGGCTAGCACCTGCTTCGCGTCGTTCGTCAGTTCGATTGCCAACTCACGCTCGTCAAGCAAGTCCTTGAAGTTCTTGAGCATGATGTCCACGATTTCCGTCGTCTCTTCCTTCGAGAGCGAGCGGAAGACGACCACGCTGTCGAGGCGGTTCAGGAATTCCGGGCGGAAGCGTCGCTTCAGCTCGTCCATCACCTTGTCCTTCATTCCCTCGTAGTCGCTCTGCTCCTGGTCCGTGCTCGCCTTGCGGAAGCCGAGGTTCGCCTGCCGTTGCAACAGGTCCGCGCCGACGTTGGAGGTCATGAGGATGAGCGTGTTACGGAAGTCCACGCGGCGACCCTTCGCGTCCGCGAGGTTGCCGTCCTCCATAATCTGGAGGAGCATGTTGAACGCCTCCGGGTGCGCCTTCTCGATTTCGTCCAGAAGGATGACCGAGTAGGGCCGTCGCCGCACCGCCTCCGTCAACTGCCCACCCTCCTCGTAGCCCACGTATCCGGGCGGGGAGCCGACCAGACGGCTGACGTTGTGGCGCTCCATGAACTCGCTCATGTCCAGCTTGATGAGCGCCTCCTGCGAGCCGAACATGAACTCGGCCAGTGCCTTTGCAAGCTCCGTCTTGCCCACGCCAGTCGGGCCAAGGAACATGAAGGAGCCGATGGGGCGGCGCGGGTCTTTCAGCCCGGCACGCGCGCGGCGTACCGCCTTCGAGATGCCGACGATGGCCTCGTGCTGGCCGATGACGCGCTGGTGTAGCTCGTCTTCCATGCCCAGCAGGCGGCGCGTCTCCTCTTCCTGCATGTGCGTGATGGGAATGCCCGTCCACATCGCCACCACCTCGGCGATGTCCTCCTTCGTCACGACGGGGCCACCCTCGCCGCGCTCCTCCTCACGCAACGATTCAAGCTGCGCCTGAAGCTCCAACTCGCGGTCGCGTAGGTCCGCCGCCTCCTGGTAGCGGCGCTCCGCGAACGCCTCTTCCTTCTCGCGCTGGATGTTGCTCAACGTCTCGAAGGTTTGCTTCAGCTTGCTCGTGCGCGGCAGCTTGTACATTCGCACGCGGCTCGCCGCCTCGTCAATCAAGTCAATCGCCTTGTCAGGCATGAAGCGATCCGGCACGTAGCGGGCCGAAAGGTGCGCCGCCGCGCGAATCGCCTCGTCGCTGATTTCTAGGTTGTGGTGAGCCTCGTAGCGGTCCTTGATGCCGCGCAGAATCTCGATGGTCTCCTCGATGGACGGCTCCGGCACGTTCACGGGCTGGAAGCGCCGCTCCAGCGCCGCGTCCGACTCGATATGCTTGCGGTACTCATCCAGCGTCGTCGCGCCGATGACCTGCAACTCGCCGCGCGCCAGCGCGGGCTTGAGGATGTTCGCCGCGTCTACGGCGGAGCCTGCCGCGCCCGCGCCGACCAGCATGTGAACCTCGTCAATGAAGACGATGGCCTCGGTGTTCTTGAGTTCGTCCACCACCCGCTTCAGGCGCTCCTCGAACTGCCCGCGATAGATGGTGCCCGCGACCAGAGACCCCACGTCCAGCATCCACAGCCGCTTGCCCTGGAGGTTTTCCGGCACCTCTTTGTTGATAATCTGCTGGGCAAGCCCCTCGATGATGGCAGTCTTGCCGACGCCCGGCTCGCCGATGAGCGCCGGGTTGTTCTTCGTGCGGCGGGAGAGAATCTGAATCACCCGCTCGATTTCCTGCTGGCGGCCAATGACCGGGTCCAGTTTCCCCTGAGCCGCCTCTTCTGTAAGGTCCGTGCCCAGTTGATCCATCAATGGCGTTTTCTGACCCTCCGCTTTCGACTTGGAAGCGCCCTGCGACTCGCGCCCGCTGCTGCTCGGCTGCGAGAGTTCCTGCTTCATCACGTCCTGCGTCCGGCGGCGAACCGCGTCCAGGCTGACGCCCAGGCTGGCGAGCACGTCCGCCGCGATGCCATTGCCCTCGCGGGCGAGGCCCAGCAGCAGGTGCTCCGTGCCGATGTAGTGGTGGCCGAGGCGGCGCGCCTCGTCTACGGCCAGTTCGATGACGCGCTTCGTGCGCGGCGTCAGCCCAATGCGGCCCAGCGTCGCGCGCTTGCCGCGCCCCACAATATCCTCGACGGCGGTGCGAACCTTGGGCAGGTCAACGCCCAGGTCTTTCAGCACGCGCGCCGCCACGCCGTCACCCTCCCGCACGAGGCCAAGTAGCAGGTGCTCGGTACCGATGTAGCCGTGATTGAGCGCCTGTGCCTCCTCGTTAGCCAACGAGAGCACCCGGCGGGCCTTCTTCGTAAAGCGGTCGAATTTTCCAGACATGCTGGTTTTAGCCTCTTTCCGTTCCTTCTGCGTCCATCATTCTACAACTTTCAGGCGAGAGAGAATTATAGCGCGGCAGTGCAAATGCTCGGAATCCCTAGTCCGCGCCTGCTTCCGGCCCGTCCAACTCGGAATCGGCCTCGTCCTGCTCCGGCATCGCGCCGCTCCGCAGGCTCAACCCCAGGCGCTTCCGGTCCGGCTCGATGCGGATGAGCCGCGCGCGAACCGTCTCCCCTTCGCGCACCACCTGGCCGGGGTTGTCCACCCGCTCATCGGAAAGCTCCGAGATGTGGATAAGCCCCTCTACGTCCTGGTCCCCCACGCGGGCGAACGCGCCGAAGCTGGTCAGCTTCGTAATGGTCGCGTCCACCTCGTCACCCACCTTGTAGGTCGCAATCAACTGTGCCCAAGGTTCCGGCTGGAGCCGCTTCAGGCTCAAGCCGATGCGCCTGCGCTCGTGGTCCACGTTTAGCACCTGCACCTCAACGCGATCCCCCGCCCTGACGACCTCACTTGGGTGCTGGATGCGCCCCCAGGAAAGCTCGCTCAGGTGGATGAGGCCGTCCGCGCCGCCCAGGTCCACAAAGGCTCCGAAATCGGCAAGGCTGGAAACCTCGCCTGTCACGGTGACTCCCGGTTGCAGCGAGTCCATCAGCTTATCCTTCTGGTCGCGCCGCCACTCGCGCTCGGCGGCGCGCTCGCTCAGGATGAGCCGATTGCGCTTGCGGTCAATCTCCAGCACCTTGAACTTCAGCGACCTCCCGATGAGGCCGTTCATCCGGCGCTGGTACTCGTCCTCGTGCTCGCCCGACTGCCGCCGCAGACTCGACACCTGGGACGCGGGCACGAAGCCGCGCACCTGACCGATGTAGACAATCAGGCCGCCCTTGTTCGCCCCCGCCACCGTCGCGTCA
>DASVVH010000374.1:0-4946 GCA_036386615.1 Ardenticatenaceae bacterium | reverse complement strand
CACACCCCGGAAAAGCCCCTCCGTCAAGACCTCCTCCCGTTTCGTGAGCAGGTCGTGGTCGTGGTAGAGGAACCCCAACTCGATAATCACGCCGGGCGTCGTCGGGGCCACGCGCCGGAAGGCGTGGTAGAGCGTCATGTTGTGAGTGATGGAGCCGTGATGGATGCGAAGTCCCGTCGCCGCCCCGTACTCGTCACTCATGCACGCTACGAACTCGTCCTCGATGTCGGGAATGGCGCTGTTGCTGGCCCGCGCCACTTTGAAGCCCGTTGTCCCCTCCCAATCCACGCACGAATCAACGTGAATTGAAAGTAGGGCGTCCGCCTCCAGCCCGTTCAGGCGGCTGTCGAACTCGTCAAGGTCCACCACCTCGTAGCCCCGCGCCTCCAGCATCTGCTTCAGCCGCGCCGTGACATCCGTCGTGATTTGAACCTCCTGCAAACCCTCATAGGGGCCGCTCTCGCAGACGGCCCCGCTATCGTTGTTCCGGTGCCCCGCCACCAACGCCACCGTCGGCGGGCCTGGCGTCGCTGTGAACGTGGGCGGAAGGGTCGCGCTTGGCGGGGGCGTAATGGTTGGTGGGAGCGGCGTGCTCGTCGGCGCAGGCGTGCCCGTCGGCGGGAGCGGCGTGGGCGTAGGTTCCGCCGTCATGGTCGGCGCGAGCACTGTAGGAATCCCCTCTGTCGCCACGACCACGAGGGGCGCTTCCGGCGGCAGTGTCGCCTGGACTTCGGGCAGGCCATACAGAGGACGAGGCTCGCGCAGCCCCCGCACGTTGAAGAGGCCCGTCGCCACGATGAGCAGCACCGCCGCCAGCAGCGCCGCCAGCGAGAGAGTGTCCAGCAGGCGGTAGCGCGCGGGCGCGGTGCCCTTACGTGCCGGGCGCGTCCGCCGGGCCGAGGTAGGTGTACTCATGGTCGAACTGCCATTCCGGCAGCGCCTCCACCTGGACCTCCACGCGCGGGCGCAGGGGGTCCATTCGCTTCACCAGATGAATGTCCACCACCCGGTTGTCGTTCACCCCAAACGCCTCGCAGAGAGTATCCTGTAAAATCTTCAGGCCCCCATCCAGGTCCCGCTTCAGGGGTGACTCGAAGTAAAAGTCCAGGAAGAGGCTCACGTAGCCGTCGGCGAGCGCCTTCAGGAACGCCTCGGAGACGCGACCATCGAAGCGCAGCACCTCCAACTCCTGACGCGCCTGCCGCTTCCACTTCTGGCTCTCCTTGCTGAGTGCCCGCCGCCCGTTCTTCAGCGTTACGTACTGGTTGTTGATGCCCGGCGGCAGGGGCAAGACGAAGTTCACGCTGGTAGCCGTACTCACGCACCCTTACCTTCCCCTGCATAGCAGGCGGGGAGTATACGGTAGCAGCCACGCGCTGACAAGGTTGCTGGCACGCGGGCCAGGGCTGTGTCAAAGTGGGAGAGGCGAAGGGGGAGAAGGAACGAGAAACGGGCCGGACGGGAGAGAGGCCAGTATCGGCCAGTAACGGCCAGTACTGGCGAGCGATAAGCGGCCAGTATAGTGATAAGTAGCTGCTATGTAGCTGCTAGATACATCACAAGCCGCGCTACTGTGACACAGCCCTGCATGTGGGCATGGGTCTGAAGGGAGGGCGCGGACGAGGTGAAGCAGGCATTGCCGAAGCCGGGACTTGGGTCAGGCTAGCTTATGCGAACCAATGCCAACAAAAGCCAACCTTGGAGGCCGATAGATGTTGGTTTTGTTTGACATAATATTAAAATGGTCAAGAAGTTCCGCTTGTCTCACATCTCACATCTCATTAGGAGTTACGCAGTTGAGGGCAGAGGTAACGACCAATGGCTGAAAACCGCCCACGACTACCAATTGAAAGCGAGCGCTCTACAGAGTGAGCGACGCGGAGCAACGGAGCGGGCACCGCCCAAAGGGCACCCGCCGCGCTCCCGGCTTGTCCCAACTGCCTAACTGTACGGATACACAAGGTTGGCATACAGATTGGCCCAAGCACGAAGGGAAGGCGAAACGTGCTAACGCTCTACACTCGGCGTGTTGCTGGGGGGATCCCCTTAAGGTCGCTTCACAGATTCACTTCGTTCAGGATGACATGAATGTGGCTAGCTGGTACGCAACCTACCACTGCGTGCTATTCTGTGTGTTAACCTCGTGGAACAATATACCTAACTCCTACTCACATCTCGCATCTCGTATCCCGCATCCCGCATCCCGCTTGAGCATTTAAGGCCCACCCGGTATACTCCACTGGCCGGGGCAGCAGAAGGGGGCGTTCTTGGGCACGCTGTACGTCGTCGCAACACCAATCGGCAACCTGGAAGACATGACCTTCCGGGCCATCCGCGTGCTCCGCGAGGTCTCGCTGGTCGCGGCGGAAGATACCCGCAAGAGCGGCCTGCTGCTCAAGCACTTCGACATCTCCTCGCCCATGACCAGCTACTACGAGCACAACAAGCTGGCGAAACTCGACCGCATCCTTGACGCGCTGGCGACGGGGGATGTGGCCTTGATAAGTGACGCGGGCACGCCGGGCATCAACGACCCCGGCTACGAACTGGTCCGCGCCGCCATCGCGGAGGGGCACACCGTCGTTCCGGTGGCTGGCCCCAGTGCCTTTGTCGCCGCCCTCAGCGCGAGCGGCCTGCCGACTGAACGCTTCACCTACCTTGGCTTCCTGCCGCGCAGGAGCAGCGAGCGCCGGGAGATGCTTCAGCGGTACGCCCAGGTGCCGGAAACGCTGGTCTTCTACGAGGCTCCCCACCGAGTGCGGGAGACGGTGGATGACCTGCTCGCCGTCCTGGGGGCGGAACGAGAGGTGGTGCTGGCCCGCGAGTTGACCAAGCGCTTCGAGGAGTTCTGGCGCGGGCCTTTGGCCGATGCGGCGGGGCACCTCGCCGTCACGGAGCCGCGCGGGGAGTACACCGTCCTCGTCGCGGGCGCGGAACCAAAGCGCGACGACTGGAACGACGAGGGCGTGCAGCGCACCCTTCTCGCCCTTGAAAGCGAGGGGGTCACGGGTTCGCGGGCTGTGAAGCAGGTTGCCCAACTCTCCGGGCGGGCCAGGGCTGAGGTCTACGAGTTGTGGCTGCGCTTGCAGGGTGAGGGAAACAACAACGACGAATGACGAATGACGAAGGACCAATGTCACAAGGTAGTGCTTTGGCTTTCGTCATTCGTTTTCTAAAGAGGAAGAGACTATGACTATTCTGAACGATACCGAGGCGATGCGCGCTTTGGACCCTGACGAGATGCTGCGGCGCATCCGTGAGTTCCCGCAGCAGGTGCGGGATGCCTGGGCCAACGTGAGCCAGTGGGAGCCAGGAGAGGCGCAAGCCAGCCGCCCGCATGAGATACTGGTGCTCGGCATGGGCGGCAGTGCCATCGGTGCGGACCTCGTGGCGGGGCTGCTGGCCGACGAGTTGCCCGTGCCTCTGCTCGTCTACCGGGGCTACGGCCTGCCCGCCTGGGTGGACGGGGACACCCTCGTCGTTGCCTCCTCGTACAGTGGCGGCACCGAGGAGACCCTGAGCGGCTGGGAGGAGGCGGGGAACCGAGGCGCGCGCCGCCTCGCCGTCACGACGGGCGGCAAGCTAGGTAAAGCGGCGGGGGAGGCGGGCGTGCCACTCCTGACCTTCGAGTACGACTCACAGCCGCGCGCGGCGCTGGGCCACTCGTTCACGCTCATGCTGGGGCTGCTGTGGAAGCTGGGACTCATCGAAGACCCCAGCCTGAAGGTCGAGGCTGCCGCCGCCCTGCTGGAGCAGGTGCAGGAGGAGTGGCAGCCGGAGGTGCCGCTGGATGGTAACTGGCCGAAGCAGATTGCCGCGTGGTGGCACGGGCACCTGCCCGTCGTCTTCGGCGCGGAACACCTGACCGTCATCGCCCGCCGCTGGACCACCCAACTCAACGAGAACGCGAAGCACTGGGGCCTCTGGGCGGAGATGCCGGAGTTGAACCACAACATCGTCGTGGGCTTCGACCACCCGCCGATGATGCAGGAGGGTACACGCGTCATCTGCCTCCGCAGCGAGCAGTACCACGAGCGAATCTCGGCCCGCTTCGACATCACCACGCGCCTGTTGGAGCAGGCAAGCGTTGAGTGGGGCAGCATCGAGGCCGTCGGGGATGACCGCGTGAGCGAACTGCTCTGGATGAACCTGCTGGGCGACTACGCCACCTACTACCTCGCCCTGCTCAACGGCGTGGACCCCACGCCCGTCGAGCCAATCTCGCAACTGAAATCCAAACTGGCGGAACTCAGCGGCTGACGCGGCCCCAACAAAAAGAGGAGGTCACTTGTATTTCTCAGCTACAAGTGGCCTCTTTCTTATACCAACTCATCGTAAAAGTGGCGCAAACTGGTTGGGGTGCCGCCGAGGGTTGCGCTCCGCTCCACCCCCGGCTACGAGTTTCGCAACTCCCCTCCGGGGAGTTCATGTCCTCTCTAACTACCCATTTTGTGCCACCTCTATGTTTAATTGGTGTTACATCTCCATTCAGTTTGACGAGGATTAAGAGGACGTGATATACAGTCCATCCGGCAGCGTCCGTGCCGAACCGATGAAGCCCGGAGCCGAGAACGCTTCAAACAGAATCCTCTTCTTCCTGCTCGCTGTGGACATTCTCTTCATCGTTCTGCATCTCGTCCATATCTGGACCCCGTACCTTCCACAAGCGGGTTTCTACATCGAAGCAGATAGAAGCTACCCGGAATTCTTCCAGTATCTGAAGGAATTCTGGCTTCTATTGATGTTCTGTAGCTTGAGCCTCGTCAGGGCCGAACGAGCGTATCTGGCTTGGGCATTCCTCTTCGGTTTCCTGCTCCTCGACGACGCCTTTGTTCTGCACGAGAGGCTTGGTTTCGTCGCAGCCCGTTATTTCGGCCACAGCAATTTACTAATCGGAGAGACGGTGCTTCTGCGCCGCCAGGACTTCGGGGAGCTTATCATCTATA
>DASVVH010000373.1:0-6836 GCA_036386615.1 Ardenticatenaceae bacterium | reverse complement strand
CGGTACCTGGAGAACGCCTGCCTTCCAGAGGGAGCGCACCAGCAGGAAGAGGCGCGCGCGAACGGCAGGCAGGCGCTCGTCGCCGGGCTGAAGGGGGAGATTTACATAAGGTGCGTCCATCGCTAGCGCAGGGCATCATGTGGGAGGACGGCGTGAACGCCTGACACGCCATTGACAATCTGGGTGATTCGCATGTCTACGACGAGGCTGGCAAGGGCAAGCGCCTCCCGGCGGGGGAGGCCGTGCAGTTCGCCCATCAGGTCCAGCATGGCGCTGAGTGCCGCGACGGTGGCCTTGTTCAAGTCCTTGTCGAAGCCGAAGGTAATCCAGCCCGCAGGTGTGTTGGCACGGGGCGTCTGGACGCGGAGGTCGTCCCGTACCGTGTAGGTCAGTTCGGCGCGCTCCATCGGGCACTCGATGGCTGTGCCACAGACCTCGCCGTCGGCCTGGGTGCCGTGTCCATCTCCGACTGAGACCAACGCGCCGGGGACGGAGATGGGTAGGTAGAGGGTGCTGCCCGCAACGAGTTCCTTGCAGTCAATGTTGCCGCCCCAGATGCGCGGCGGCGGGGTTGGGTGGTGGCCCGGCTCCGGCGGTGGCATACCGATGACGCCGAGGAATGGGCGCAATTGTATGGTGTGGCCGTGCTGGTCCGTCCCTATCATTCGGGCGGTGTCGAGTTGCCAGCGGAGCGTGGTGCGCGGCTCTTCCGCGACGCCGAGCGCCTTGTTCAACTCGCTAGGCCAGCCCGTGGCGTAGGTGCCGCCCCAGGCTCCGGGTTGCAATACGTCCAGTCGCACTTCCAGGGTCATTCCCGGTTCGGCTCCTCGGATCGCTACGGGTCCGCAGAGCGCGTGTCCCTTGTCCAGCCCTTCAAATCGGGGAGCGAGCCTGCGGGGAGGCTCACCTGAGTTACCCGGCTGTTCGAGATTCCACCCGGAGTCCAGCGTGCGGTAGCGGACGGTATCGCCGGAGTCAATCTCCAGGACTGGCGCGAACTCGCTTGAAAAGAGACCATGAACGGTATTCTGGTCCGGCTCGATGGTGTGAAGTGCCATCTGGTATGCTCCTGGTTGGGGTGGGATGAGAGACGACGACCGACGACCGACGACCGACGACCGCTAACGGATTACGGCATAACGCAGAGACGCAAAGACGCAAAGGCGCAAGGGGATTTCTGGTTTGAGGCTGACATAATAACCTAGCTCCGCTCCTCGACCCAGGCTTCGAGGCGGGCAGCCACGCGGGGCCAGCAGGGGGCGGGGATGGACCCGCTACGAGCGCGGAGGGTGTCGAGTAGAGCAAGGGCTTCGGTAATCGCGGCAGGGTCGGTAAGGGGTGAACGCTGCAGGCGCGCGGCTTCTTTCGCCAGTTGCGGCGAGGCGAGGCTGGCAAGTGCCCGCAGCGCGCGAAAGGGGTGCGGGTCGCCGTAGGCGTGGGAGAGCGCGTCGCGGAGGAGAGCGAGGGCCGCGTCGCGTTCGCCCCGAAGCAGCAGGGCGAGCAGGCGCAGGGGCAGGTCGCGCAGCCCCTCTAGCTGAGGCAAGATTTCGGCGATGACGGCTTCCTGCACGGCTTCCTCCATTGGCTGTGCCGAGAACTGGCGTGCCGCTCCCACGTAGCGGAGCGCTGCCAGGAGGGGGGCCGTGCCGAGCGTGTGAAAGGCTCGAAGCAACGTCGCCGCCGGGTAGAGGGCGTCCAGCGCCGTGAGTAGCAGGGTCTCGTCTGCTGGAATCCCCTGCTCGGCAAGGGCAGTGGCGGCCCTGCGGAGGAGGGTAGCACGCTCTTCCGCGCCGTCCTCCGGCAACTCGACTTCTACGAGGGCGAAGCGGCGCTTCAGGGCATCGCTCAGGGTGAAGAGGAAGTGACGGTCGCGCGTGTTCAGGGTGGCGATGATGCGGAAATCTTTCGGGAGCGGGATGAGCAGGCTGGAGTCGGTTCCGGCGCGGGGCACGCGGAGCGTTCCATTTTCGAGAGCGGTGAACAGCTCGCCAAACGCTTTGTCCATGTCGGCGCGGTTCAACTCGTCAATGACGAGCCAGACGCCGGGCCACTGCTGCCCGCCGTGCGTGGTGCCGACGCGCAGGGGCAGGCTGTCGGGGCTGCGGCGCACGGTTCCGTCCTCCGCAAGGATCCAGTTGCGGCGCAGGGCCTCGTAGACCGCGCCGGGGCGTATGTCGTAGCGGAGGGTGCCGTGTTCGCCCGCGACGGGTACCAGCCCGCCCACGACATCAAAGGTGGACCACTCGGCGGTTGCGGTGACGAGCATGGGGTAGTAGCCGAAGAGTTCGGAGGCAAGGAGCATCGCCAGATGGCTCTTGCCGGTGCCCGGCGCGCCGGAGAGGATGAGGTGTCGCCCGGCGAGGAGGTGCGCGGCGGCGCGGCGAATCACGTCCGGCGGGAGCGCGAGTTGGGCGCGGATGCGGGCCTCGGCTTCGCTGGCGCGTTCCGGTGAGGGCACGGAGAGTGGTTGGTCAGGCCAGGCGCTCAGGGGGGCGGGCGCGGCGTCGTAGGGAGCGCCGAACTCACGAATGGCGTAGGAGCGCCGCTGCGGAAGGGTGGGGGCGTAGCGCAACTCCTCGCCGGGTGGGGCGGCGGGGCGGCGCGCTGTGCCTTTGCTGGCGAGGGCGTCATTGACCCAATCGAGAAGCTGGTCTATTTCCAGGTTGAGCGGTAGCTTGCGGGCGACGCGCTCCCCCTGCTCGTAGAAGGCGCGAAGGTCGGCGAAGGCACGGGCGAAGGCGGGGTAGTCCTGCTTCGGAACGTCCCAGCCGAGCAGGCGCAGCCCCGCGAGGGCGCGCTGGTTGTAGATGGGCCAGTTTTCGATATGCGTCCAGCGCCAGAGTTCGCCTAGGATGGCGTGGCCCGCGTAGCGGACGCGGGCGGGGTACTCGGCGAACTTCGCTTCGAGGCTTTCTTCCTCGTCAAAGAGGAAGGCGCGGAGGGTGGGCACGAGCACGTCGAGGTCGTTGCCCTCGGCAATCTGGTTGCGGACGCGCTGGGCGCTCCAGAGGCGTTCCAGGACGGCGGCGAGGTCGGTGGCATCGAACTGGGGCGGGTCAGTTCGCAGCTTGTCGAGGTGGCTGCGGAGCTTGGCGTGGCGCTGCTCGACCTCATCGAAGTGGAGCAGCGCGTCCGCCGCGTCGCGGTCCAGCGCGAGGTCGCGCCAGTCGTCGAGCGCCTCCTGGAGCGCGGGAAGGTTCCGGTTCATGCCGGAATTGTAAGACGCTGCGCCGACAAGGGCAATCAGATTGTTATCTGGGGCGAATCCTCACCGCGCCAGGCGAAACTACAGTGAACGCTCCTACCATCTCATCAAAATGAGTTTTCAAGACATTGCTGACAATAGCTGCTTTGCGTTCCGACGATAATCCGGCTAAACGAAGCAGGATGACGCCACTCGTCAGGCGCTTTTGAAGAAAGATTAGCTCCCTGAAGTCTTTGTCGAACGTGAGTAACAAGGCACGTTGTTCGTTAGCGCGATCCAGTACAACGTCGTCGGGGGTGCCCGGTTCCAATTCCGCAATGTAGAGGACTTCAAAGCCGTCCTCCCGCAGGCGCTCAACAATCTGGCGGTCTACGCCTTCGTCGGCGACGAGATTCATGAGGCATGATCGGCAATTGGATAAACTACATCGGAACGTAGAGCACGAGCCGCGAAGTCCAAGGCCGCAAGAACGCCTTCCCTGGTCAGGCGTGGGTGGGCTTCCAGCAAGTGCTCTATGGTTTCACCTGCTGCGAGCTTTTCGAGGATGAGTTCGACTGTAATGCGTGTTCCTGAGATGACTGGTTTCCCCATCATGATGGAGCGGTCGGACTGTATCAAGCCTTCATGCATAGCACACCTCCCTCGCAATTATATCCAGATTCGGTATTCGGTGCTTCGCCGTGTTTTCGGTATTGAGAACGCGAGATTTCAGCTAGGCTTCAAGGTGTTGTAGGACGGTTTCAACGGCCTCGGTAGGGAATTCGGGTAGGTGGTGGGCCAGTTCGCGTCGGGCGAGGGCGAGCAGGGCTGTGGCGGCGAACGGCGTGTCGTGGAGGAGGATGTTGTCTATCTCAGCGCCGAGGGCGGGAAATGCGACCTCAAAGCGGCGGAAGGGGTCGAGGTTGTCCAGCCTCGCTTTGTTCTCGGATGGAAGGTGGCGCGCGAGGAGGATGATGAGATGGCGCAGGGCGTGGCTCTTGACGAACTGGGTGCCGCTCAGTCGCTCACCGCGCTGGTAGCGACCCGCGCCGACGAGAAGGTTTGTCAGGAATTGCCCCATCAGATTGCTGTCAGTCGGGGATGACTGGCGCGTCTGGTCGAGGGTGGCCGCGTGTATCTGTTCGAGATGGCGGGTTACGTCGTCTTTATCCACGAGAACGCGGTAGCGGTTAATCTGGGCGAGGTGAATTTCTTCCAGGTCGAAGACGGCGAACTCCAGGAGGTGCCCGTCGCCGTACAGAACCTTGAGGCCGTGCTCTGTCTCGCGTAGATGGAGGACGATTCTCTCAGAACTGGGCAGCCAGGAGGTGTCGGTGCGGAAGGGCTCCTGCTCGCCGGGGTGGACGATTACGAAGAAGTCATGGTCGGACCATCTATCGGGCAGGTAGTCACGCGCGGCCATCGAGCCTAGCGCGACGAGGCCGACGACGCGCGGGTCGGCTTCAAGGCGACGCTGTAACTCCTCTGTGAATTGGGCATAGAGTTCGGGTGTCATGTCAGGTTATCCTGTTGTCTGCGTGTAATAGCGGGCTGTAGTAAGGGATGGAAGCGGTGGTGTTACGAAAACGTACATTCTCCCACATTTCTCCCCATTGGAGGAGTTTTTCTGTGCTCCACGAGGCTGGAAGACGAAGCCGCACGCGGAGGTTTGTCCAGTGGCTTTATGTGCGTCTTTCCCGGCAGCCTTTCTACAAGACTAGCCACCTGACCAGCGCAAAACCTCCCTACCTGCCCGATGTGTTGGGCAATAAGAAGCACTATCCTATGGACAGTTCGGCAACGCGCCGGACAAACGGTAAACGATGTCTTTCAGGAGGATAGATACAAATAGACCGCCTATGCTTCCTGCCATCAACTCCGAAGTTCACAGAAATATCCAGGAGGACTGAATGAACGCTGTACGGCTGTTTCCCAAGATGGTGATCGTTGTCGGAATCGCATTTGCGATTGCGGGTTTGGTCACGGCGGGTACCGGCGTCTATATCCGCTCGTTCGTCGGGCAGCAGTTAGCTTCCCAAAACATTACCACGCCGGAGGATGCCTCAATTCCGAACGCGCCAGTGACCGACATCGCCACCGCGCTCAGCATGGCGAACATTATTCAGCACCACGCTGCGGCAAGCTCCAATGGCTTGACCTATGCACAGATGGGCCGATTTGCCGTGGAGGGCGATGATCCGGCTGGCACGAATAACGCGGATGTGGCCTTGAAAGACGGCGCTGGCAATCCCGTCCCGAACCAGGCCCGGAACACTCAGTTGACCGCTGCCAGCCTGGTCACGTCACTGAGCTTATCCGCTCGATTGGTGCCTCGTATGGCGCTATCGCGCTCGGCCTCGGGTTTACCGTGCTGGGGATCGTGATTGGCGGTCTCGGCTATGCGCTGCTGGGGCTGATCACCCCTGCTGTCGCCCAACGGTTTGGGGTCCATCCCGTCGCTGAGTAACCCTGCCGCTACAGGAGGCCGTGTGCGTGTCAAGACGACCGACGACTGACGACCGACGACCGCTAACGGCAACGGATTAAAGGAGTAAGTCATGATGCAGGTCCCATGAAGTTCTACGGGGCCTGTTTTTTGTTGGGTAGGTGAAGCAACCTTCTTAGGGGGAGATGGGGGTGGCCTTGCAGGGTGTTGGGGCGCTTGAGCCGCGACGCGCGCCAGAGCAAGGCGGCGAGCCAGAGTCGCGCCTGTAGCCGATGCCATGCCTCTAGAGCGTGGCGCTGCGCTGCGAAATCGGGTTCATAGGCTCCGTAGGTGACGCGCACATAGAGGTTGGTTAGAGTGTGAATCTCGTTGCGGGCGGGAGCCAATTGGCGTGCCCAGCGGCCCTCCCGCCATTGGGTATCGAGTTGGCGGGTTAGGGCAGAGGCAACTTCGTAAGGTGTCGCGCCCGGCTGGACTGAAGTGCCGATGCGTGGGCCAAACGGGACAAGCCTGTGAAAAAGGAGGGTCACTGCGGCGGCGGGGTTCATGCGCCGCAGCCGCCAGTAGTCTGCCAATACCCATCCGCCACCCGCCACTGTCGCCCCTAGTACGCCAAGAAGCAGCCACGCACCGAGGTCGCGCACCTGTGCCCACTGGACGCCGGAAGGGGGTGCCGTGCTGCGTAATACGGGTGACTCCGGCTGGGGAACGACATCGGCCCGCGCGAGTGGGGGCTGGGCGGCTGTTGGCTCGAAGGGTATCCAGCCGTAGGGGGGGAAGTAGAGTTCGGGCCACGAGTGGGCGTCCGCCCCGGTGACGGTGTAGCGGCCCGCCTGCCAGTCGTAGCTGCCCCTGGCGTAGCCGATTGCCAGCCGCGCGGGGATTCCGGCGGCCCGCGCGAGCACGACCATAGCCGTCGCGTAATAGTCACAGTAGCCGCGCCGGAGGTCGAAGAGGAAGTAGTCAGCCATGTCCCGATTTGGGGGCGGCGGGGGAAGGTCGAGGGTGTAGGGGATGCGGCGCAGGTAGCTCTCGATTGCAAGGGCGCGGTCATAGGCGTTTGGCGTGGCCGCCGTCAGGTCGTAGGCGAGCAGCCAGACGCGCTCCGGGAGGCTGTCAGGAAGCTGAAGGTAGCGCGTCTGTACCCAGCCGGGATAGGCGGTGCGCGCCGTTCGCAACTGTTCCGCGCCCACCTCTGGCACGAGG
>DASVVH010000372.1:0-4241 GCA_036386615.1 Ardenticatenaceae bacterium | reverse complement strand
AGGTTGTACTGCCCCTGAAACGCGCCAGCCACCGTCCACAGGCGTCGGTCCGGTACTGGCGACGGCAATACCAGGATAAAAAACGCCGTGCTGCCGTACATAATCATGAGGTCGCCCGGCTCCACGGCACCGACGCTGATTGCCTCACTCAGCGCGTCCACGGCACCGACAGCGACTGGCGTCCCCACCTTCAGTCCGGTGGCGCTAGCACCCATTGAAGTGACTTGTCCCGCAATCTCGTCACTCCAGGCGAGGCGAGGCAGCTTCTCAAGCTCGACGATGTCAGCCGCATACCTGTCCGACCATTCGAGACTCTCCAGGTCAACCAGCGGCATGTAATGGCTTGCCGTATGCCGATCCATCACCTTCTCTCCGGTCAGCCGATAGATGAGGTAACTACTGGCGGTGGTAATGTGCGCCACCTGCCGCCACAGTTCCGGCTCGTTGCGTCTCATCCATAGAATTTTCGGGCCTACGGCCTGGCTACTGAAGAGCATCCCTGAAAACTGGTAGATGGACGCCTCTCCCCACTTCTCGGTCAGCAGTTCAATCTCGGCACGTGCGCGTGTGTCTACGCCGTACAGGATGCCGGGGCGAAGGGGGCGGCCCGCCGCGTCCAAGGGCAACATACACGGGCCGATAGCGCTTACGGCAACAGCGCCCACATCCTCCCCGGTATAGGGGTCGCCGTCCAGCAGCGCGCGGCATATCTTTACAACGTCGCCCCACCACACCTCATCGGCATCTTGCTCGGCCCAACCGGGGTGAGGAATCGCCATCTCGTGCTCGACGACGTGGGATTTCAATACCTTCCCATCCGGCTCGACGAGTACCCCCTTGCTACTGTACGTCCCGACATCAATGCCTAACAGTACCTGCCCCATTGTGAATCCCCCGGTGTAATACCAATTGAACATAGAGGTGGCACAAAATGGGAGGTCAGAGGGGACATGAACTCCCCGCAGGGGAGTGGCGAAAGCGGTAGCCGAGGGTGGAGCGGAGCGCAACCCTTGGCGGCACCCCTACCAATTTGCGCCACTTTTACTATGGATTGGTATAAGGCACGATGGTGCCAGGGCTGTGTCAAAGTCGCGCAATTTGTAATATAACTAATAGCCATATAGCAACTACTTGTGCCTATACTGGCCGATTATCGCTCGCCAGTACTGGCCGTTACTGGCCTATACTGGCCTCCGGCCCGTCTCGCCCGCTCCGCGCCCCTGCTTCTTCCTCCTCCTCCCCGACTTTGACATAGCCCTAGCGATGGTGCGATGTGGGATGCCTGGTGCCCCACCTCGCCGCGAGAGGCTACCTGCCGATATCCACGGTGCCGCAGAGATGAACGTCAAGCCCCATCGTGTGAAACATGGCTGCTTTGGCCGCGAGCGCCCGGTCAGCCACCCCAGCGGAAGGCGCATAAGCGACGTTGAGATGGTTGGCCTTGTGTCGGGCCATCATCTGGTCGCGGGTGATGCCGTGCAGCACCGCGTGCATGATGGGCCATTGTGGGGTCGTGAGCTGCCAACGGCGCTCAGTCTCTTCCTGGGGAAGCGAGACGACGCTGGCGCGCCCCAGGTCAGCGTGCAATCTACCGTCCATCACAAAGACGCGGCTCCACACAATCTCGCCGGGCTTGCTGATGCCCTTGAGCGTGCCGCCACCCAACCGGAAATACATAGGCGGTTGGCGCTCGCTGACCGCGCCAGCGTACCCGCCGATAAAGTGGGACGCAGGCGCAGCCCCCGAAATCTCGAAGACCCAGACGAAGTCGTTGACCGTCTCATCCTCGTACCACTCACCGTATCGCAAGTCGTGCAGCGTCGTCGCAGGGTCCAGGCTCATAGCGGCCCAGACGCGGTTGGTGACCAGCGCATCCAAGCCCGCGCACTCGTCCACCTCATTGAAGTGGGGGAGCGGCTGGTCAGCGTACAGCACCTCGCTCGTCACGGTATCGTAGACTGGCGGGCGCTCGGCATTGTTGAGCAGCCCCTCGACGAGATCGGACGCCGGGGTCATATCCTTGAGGCCCTGCTGGTACTGGATGCCAACGGCGTCGCAGCCGAAGGCCCTGGCGAGGCGCACCGTGGCGATATACATCTTGCACTGTTCGAGAACCTGCTCGTCGGTCAAGTCCGTCTCCGGGTTCGGACCCGTCACGAACCTCACCCCCGCCGCGTCGAGCCAGGCGCGGACCGCCTGTGCCTCGGCATCTGAGACCTCGCGCATCGCCGCGACCAGACCGGACTGGCTCAACCGTTCCTTGTAGACGCCCATCGGGTTGAGCATCTCGTCGTCAATGATGGCGTTGTACATCCCCATGCACCCCTCGTCGAAGACGCCGAGGATGCTCTTCTCGTGCTGAAGCTGTCGAGCCAGGGCACGGCCCAACTCGGCCTCGGCGCTGGGGAGCGTCGCCGGGTCGAAGTCCCGAACGTGACTCGTGTCGTGGGTGACATGGCCCTCGTGAATCCACTGGCGGATGCCGCGAATAAAGAAGTCGTCGGTGAAGTCGCGGCTCCAGAGGCTGCTGTACTCCACACCCATCTTCGTCAGCGAGCCATTGAGATTGAGCAGGCCCACCAGGCCGGGCCACTGCCCGCTCCAGTTCGCTACGGTGAGAATCGGGCCGCGATGGGACCGAAGCCCGGCCACGACGTGATAGCTATACTGCCAGACGGCCTCGGCGACAATCAGGGGTGTGTCGGGGTGGATGGACTTGAACACCTCCATGCCCATGCGCTGGCTGGAGATGAAACCATGTTGCTCCACCGGGTCGTATGGATGGCCGCGCCGAACGGTAACGCCCTCGGCTGCAAAGGCAGCCACGAGGTGCCGCTCCATCTCTTCCTGTGCGGGCCAGCACGCCTGGTTCGCCGAGCGGCGCAGGTCGCCGCTCGCGACGAGAACGACCTCGCCCGCTGGAAGGGGAGCAGGTTCGCTCATGGTGGGCAAACGATAGGCTGGCATGGCTTTAGATGACCTCCAACTCGTCCGCGTCGAGCACCCGGCTAAAGGCGGTGTGAGGCTCAGTCTGATACCAGAAGGCCGTAGAGGCAATATCATCCTGCAAGGGGAGGTACCGCCCCTTGTCTTCCCGTGCTGCGCGCCAGCCCAGCGCCTGAATCGTTACCCGCAAATCCTCCCGGAAGCGAATCGGGTCCATGATGTGCCATCTGTACATCCCAAACCGCTGCTGCGATTGATAAAGCCCGTCGGGGGTAATCACCTGCGAGAGACCGAGGAAGGGCGTCGAATATTGGCCGTACTGGCCCTGCGGATGCTCGAAGTTCCACGCGCCACCGAAATAGTCTTCCGTGCCGGTGCCGCAGATTGTCGGCCACTCCCCATCGCCATCAAGGTAGAATTTGATTTCGCCCTCGCCCCACCAGCCGTTGTTGTTCACACCCCACGCGAGGTAGGTGCCTACGTAGTGCCCCTGCCCCTGCACGCCGTCCAGAATGGTATGCACATCCATATACGCCAGTGGGTGGCTCCGCCGCCACTGCGCGTGGAAGTAGGCCATATCGTCGGGTACGTCCGTCAGCACGTAATCAATCGAGTAGTAAAAGCCCCCAATCTCATCCGGCACCACGCTATCTACGGTTATGCGGGCGTGTTGGCGGAACGGCATCTCCCAGTAGCTATTGAAGCCCCCCGCCGGGTTGACGGCCACAGCCAGCGAACTGACGTTGCTACGCACACCCCAGCCGTTGCAAAAGAAATCGCCGAGCGGCACCTCCACGGAGGGGGACTCTTCGTTGTCCCAATAGATACGCAGGACGAGTGAGCGCCAGGCTGTCGGGTGGACCGTGAGCCAGATATGCTGGATTGCCCCTGGCCCGGCAATGTCCGCCAGCGTGACGCTGGCGTGCCCCGGAATGTTGATGCTGGGCGAGACTTTCCAGCCCTGCCCCAGCTCGCGAGCGGGGACTGCGCCCGTGCCTTCGGTTGCCTTGCCACCCTCGCCCTTCGCCCCGGTGAAGTTCTCCGGGCTGATCGACCGAGACTGGGCATGGGAGAGGCGGGGCAGCACGCCCAGGCCCATGCCGAGGCCATTGAACGGAGTCTGCATACAGGGAATCCTTTCTGATGGAATCAACGACTACCGGGGCGTGTCTTCTGGCGGCGATAGTCAGCATGGCGGCGTAGTTGACTGTCCGCTTTTCGTAGCGCGTGGCAGATGGAGGTGTCGCGGGCGTGGGAAGCCTCTGCTCGAAGCTTCCCACGCTCCTGTTCTAAGC
>DASVVH010000371.1:0-5480 GCA_036386615.1 Ardenticatenaceae bacterium | reverse complement strand
GTAATACGTCATATCGCGTCCGCGCGGCGGCTATTTCCTCCAACAAAAAGCGAGACCGTGACCATGTTACGGTCTCGCTTCGTTTTATCGCACCCAGGCTACCGGCGCAGTTCTTGATTATTGGGCCGTGTAAACCTGGAGCATGACTTCGGGGTGAGCCGCCGAGGGGCCATCCAGCAGGGCGACACTCCGGCCTTTCAGCGACTCGTCAAAGAAGGCCAGCGCGTAGTCGGAGGTGATTCGCAGGATTCTGTCGGCTTGCTCCCCCTCGCGGTTCAGAGGAGCCGGAAGCAGGGTGGGGCCGTCGGTGAAGCTATCGTGATTCGCTCCGGGGATGACAACCTGATAGCTGCCGGACCTGACGCTCTGGTACATGGCGGTGACTTGCTGCTGCACCCTATCTCGCTCCCTGCGCCACTCGTCGCGCGTCACGCCCCACCGCGCCAGCATCTCGTCCGGCGGCTCCTGCGTTTCATCTTCGGTGGCTATCAGCATGAAGGGCTGTTCAGGGGCGACGCCGCTCTCGGTAGGATAGAAGGGGCTTGAGGCATAGTGGCCGTCGAGATTCAGGCAGGCGCGGAATCGCGGGTCCAACTCGCAGGCCCGCGATGCCGTAATGCCGCCAACTGAGTGGCCGATAATGCCTGCGCTGGAGAGGTCGAGTCGCCCCTTGAACTGTCCGCCTGTCTCGGTATTCAGCCGCTCAAGCTGGTCCAGCACGAAGCGTGCATCCTCGGCCCGCGCGTTCACGCGTTCCAGGTAGAAGCGCATATTTACGTCAATGCTCTCTTTGTCAGCGTTCTCGCCTATGCGAGGCCACTTCTCTTCCGCGAAGGCTGCCACCTGCCCGTTGCTCAATAGGACAGCGGTCACATCGTAAGGGTGGTCTATCGCGGCGATGACGTAGCCGTGACTGACCAACTCCTCGATGATGGTTGAGTAATAGGCGCTGTTCGTGACGTTCCCCGGCGAGAAGAGGAGCACCGGATACTGGGTCTCCGCGTCCGACATGGGAGCATCTGCAAGAGCGTGAGTCTGCACGAAGCGTAGCCCAAAGAGTTCGACGGCGCTGATGGCCCCACTCGCCCGCATTGCGCCGCTTATCTGGCCGAGGTCAGGGACGTAGGTTGCCTTGACTCCATCGCCGCCCGGCTTCGCGGGATACCAGAGGTGGACGATTATCTCGCGGGCGTCCTCCTCCTCCTCGTCGGTCATAATTTCCGTGCGAGAGGTGTCCACCCAACGCAAGGTGGTGCGCCCGACGGTTTCAGGGCCGCTGGGCGCAGGGTAATCCGCCCCTCGCGCCAGCACGGCGAAGCCCGCCAAAAGCAGGCCAATGATAAGGATTGCCCCTGGTGCTAACAGGCGTCTCATACGCTGTGCCTCCTGGCTTATCGAGAAGAGAGCAATTGTGGTTCAGTGCTCTCTCCTGATATGTACGACACTCCGGCAGAGCATGTTGCGCGCTGTGCGGACAAGAAAGGGTAGTCTCGTCCAAGACTACCCCCTACCCTTTCTCGACTCTCTGAATTTAGGCCGATGACGCAACTTTGCGCGGCTCGACCTCGTGCTTGTAAGTTGATTCTGCAGTTGTGTTATATGTATCTACTATCACTGTTGGTCTCGTATCGTAGTTGAAGGTTGGCTTGGGTTGGCTTTGCTTCACATAACGTGATCTCGGCACCTGTAGCGCGCTTCGCCAGCCTCTTCTTCATCCCGCCTGCTCTCCTCCTTTGGCATGGCCCTCGGCGTAACTCAGGGCTGTGTCAAAGTTGCAAGGATTATAATATACCTAATAACCACAAAGCAGCTACTTGTCACTATACCGGCCTTTTTTGCTCGCCAGTACTGGCCGATGCTGGCCTCTACTGGCCTCAGTCCCGTCTGGCCCCCTTCTTGCCGCTGTTCTCCCTCCTCCCCGGCTTTGACACAGCCCTACCGCAACTCCCTTGCCCTAGTCTGGGGGCATGGTATAGTTTTGCCTGACCGTCTACACTGTGTCGCGCTACGTCACTATGGAGCTATCTATGCGTATTCTGGTAGTCAACGATACACAAGAGATCCTGGAACTGTTCCGCGAGATTCTCTCGGACGAGGGCCACGAGGTCATACTCGACACCTATGCCATTCATGATATGGACGCGGTGGAGCAAGCCAGGCCTGAGTTGATCATCCTGGATTACATGTTTGGCGAGGAGAAGCTGGGCTGGCAGTTCCTTCAAAAGCTCAAGATGAAGCGCGTCACCGCCGACATTCCGGTGCTCGTCTGCACGGGGGCCGTCCAGCAGGCTCACGACATGGAATCGTATCTCAAGAGCAAGAACGTGCAGGTGCTCTTGAAACCGTTCGAGATAGATGATTTGCTCCGCGCGGTGGACCGAACCGCCCGCCCGGAACTGACCTCCGGCGGTGTTCCAAAACCGCCCGACGACTAACCCACAGGCAGAGATTATGACCTTTCGTGCCATCGGCAGCAGCCACTCGCGCTACGGCGCGGTCGAAAAAGTGACGGGCCGCGCGCTCTATCCGGGCGACCTGAACCTGCCCGGCCAGGCGTGGATGAAAATCCTCTTCGCGGGGCGGCCCCACGCGCGCATCGTGAGCCTGGACACCGCGAGGGCGAAGGCGCACCCCGGCGTGATTGCGGTCTTCACGGCGGAAGATGTGCCCGTCAACAACTACGGCTTGATTATTTCCGACCAGCCCGTGCTCTGCGGGGAGCGGGTGCGCTTCGTGGGGGATCAGGTGGCGCTCGTCGTCGCCGAGACGGAGCAGGCCGCCGCCGAGGCCCGCGCGCTCATCGAGATGGAGTACGAAGACCTGCCCGTGCTCGACGACCCCGTCAAGGCGATGCAGCCGGGGGCCTTTGTCATCCACCCGGATAGCTGCCCCACGAACGTCCTGCTGCACGACAAGATTCGCCTCGGCACCGACCCGATAGACGCCTATTTCGCGGATTGTGACGTGTGGGTGGAGGGAACCTACCGCACGGGGATGCAGGAGCACGCCTACCTGCAACCGGAGGCGGGCCTCGCCTGGATGGACGAGCAGACGGGGCAAATCGTCGTCAACGTGGCGGGCCAGTGGATGCACGAGGACCGCCAGCAGATTGCCCACTCGCTAGGCATGCCGGAAGAGCGCATCCGCGTGGAGTACAGCGCCATCGGCGGGGCCTTCGGCGGACGCGAGGATATGAGCGTGCAGATTGTGCTGGCGCTGGCGGCGTGGAAGCTGAATCGCCCGGTCAAAATCATCTGGAGCCGCGAGGAGTCCATCATCGGGCACCACAAGCGCCACGCCTACACTATTCGCACGCGCTGGGGTGCCTCGTGGTCGGGGCGGCTTATCGCGGCGTGGGCCGAGGTCATTCAGGACGCGGGCGCGTATGCCTACACCTCCACGAAGGTGCTCGGCAACTCGCACCTGAGCGTCACCGGACCCTACGAGTGGGAGGCGGCGCACGTTGATTCCTACTCTGTCTACACCAACAACGTGCCGGGCGGGGCCTTCCGGGGCTTCGGCGCGCCGCAGGGCCACTTCGCCGCCGAGCTTCAGATGAACAAGCTAGCCGAGAAGCTGGACATGGACCCCATTGCCCTGCGCCTGCAAAACTGCTTCCGCGAGGGGTCGCGCCTGACCACTCAGGCGATGCTGCCGCCGGGCGTGACGATGGTTCCGGTCATCGAGGCGGCGGCTCAGGCGGCGGGTTGGCGGCAGGGCGAAGGCGGGCAGTGGGAGAAGACGACCGACGACCGACGACCGACGACCGCTAACGGCGAACGGCAAGGGGACAAGGCAACGGAGCATACGATTGCGTCGAATATCCAGCCGCCCGCGTCGGCAAGGAGGCGGGGCGTCGGCTTCGCGGCGGCTTTCAAGAACGTGGGCTTCTCCTTCGGAGCGCCGGAGGAGGCGTGGGCGACAGCGGAACTGCACGGCGGCGGCGAGATAGAGCGTGTGGTCCTGAGCATGGTCGGGGCCGACGTGGGGCAGGGGGCGCACACCGTCTTCCGGCAGATGGCGGCGGAGGCGGCGGGCGTGCCAATGGAGCGCGTCGTCCTCCAGGCGGAGCACACGGACCAGACGGGTTCGAGCGGTTCGGCGAGCGCCAGCCGCATGACTTTCATGGCGGGCCACGCCATTCGCGGCGCGGTGGAACGGGCGCTGCGGTTATGGGAGGACGAGATTCGCCCCGCCGTCACCACCTTCCGCTACAAGCCCCGCGCCACCACCCACCTGGACCCTGAGACGGGCGAGAGCGATCCGAACATCACCTACGGGTACGTGGCTCAGGCCGTCGAACTTGAGGTAGACGTGGAGACGGGCGAAATCGAGGTGCTGCGCGTCGTCTGTGCCGACGATGTGGGCCGGGCGGTCAACCCGCGCCTCATCGAGGGGCAGGTGGAAGGCGCGGTGGTCCAGGCGATGGGCTACGCCATCATGGAGAACTTCGTCACCAAAGAGGGCAATGTGCTGACGCCGCACTTCTCCAACTATCTCATCCCTACTGTCTTCGACATTCCCCGGCGAACGGAGAGCATCATCCTGGAGTTCCCCGACCCGCAAGGCCCGTGGGGTGTGCGCGGCATGGCCGAGATGCCCTTCATCCCCCTCGCGCCCGCCATTGCCACCGCCCTGCACGACGCCACGGGCGTCTGGTTCGACCAGATTCCCCTCACGCCTGACCGCGTGCTCGCCACGTTGCAGGGGCACAAGGAGATGGTGGACGAGTCTGATGAGATTTTGTGGGACGGGCACGTCTACGAGACGGAGGGCGACGAGTCCTACTTCCCGCACCCCACCGAGCGCCCGCCATACGAGGGCGGCGGTGCGGACGAGCCGATTGGCGGCGTAGAGTAGCGCGGCTGTGCTACAATCTTAGCTCGACTCCCAACAGTCAGTGTGGAGGACCGTGCAAATGACCATTACCCTTCCACTAACGGGCAATCTCGCGGAACGGCTCCAGAGCGAGGCTGCGGCCCAGCACATCTCGGTTGAAGAGCTGGCGCTGAATATCCTCTATGACGCTCTGGACATGGAGGAGACCTTTCCCACCCCGGAAGAAGTAGTTGCCAAAATCAAGGCGACGCCCCCAAATCCCGCCATGATTCGTCCTGCTACGGGTTCGTTAATAGAGGCTTTGAAAGCGCGCCAGACCGATCCAGACTTTGACCTAGAAGCCTGGGAGCAGCAATGGGAATTATTCGAGGCAGAGATGAAAACCATTACAAGTGCCAATGATATTGCTGAAGGTCACCTTTAATCGCGTATGGCACAGTACCTACTGGACACAAATCATTTGTCCCGCTTGATAACCGTTGCCCATCCTTTGGGCCAGCGCCTGTCGAATGAATTACAACAGGAACACACTTTTGCTATTGCTGTTCCAATCTTAACAGAAATGCTCTCGGGCATCAGCTTGTTGCCTCGTGCAACACAGAACCTGACCGAGTGGGCGCGTCTCAGACCTCTATTCACTT